>DAOVBM010000006.1 GCA_030670545.1 Candidatus Woesearchaeota archaeon | reverse complement strand
ATTAAACTAAAAAAGAATTTAACAGATGAAAAAATTGAAGAAATCGGTTATGTTGATGATATTTTAGAGAAAGCAAAGGAAAAAAATTTGGATTTGGAATTAATTTTGCGATGGCCCAAAGATAATAAGATGAAAGTTATTGAATTCATGAAATCAGTATTCAAGGTAGATCAGTTATCAGATTTATCACAGACAAACTTTTCAGATTTTTTTGTCAAGTTTTGTTTTGTAACAGATAATACTGCACAACCAGAAATGAATATAAAGAAGCGAATTCTGAAATATGAAACACCGATGAGCAAAGAACATTATCTTAAGAATGAAAATGATTTATACGAAAATATAGTTGTTGCATTTAATGATAGAAAAGAGAAAATACTACAATGAGTAAGAATAAATATCCAGTAAAAAAAGATTTCCTTCTTAGTTTATTAATTGCAGTAGTAATCTCAGTAATTACATTAATTTTTGAGAATAATATTTTTAATTCTCCTCCAGATGGATTGCTAACGCCATTTATTGGGCTTACAGGAGCTCTTTTAGGATTTATTATTACTTCAATTACAATATTATTTATGTTTGATTATGAAAAGAGTGAAATATTAAAGAGAATTAAAGATAAAGGACTATATAATCAAATATTTGAAAGATTTATTTCTACATCTATAGTTCTAATATCTGCTTTAATTTATTTTTCTTTAATGTCTATTATCTATACTTTTGATAATTATAGGTTTTCAACAAAGTTTATAATATTAGGGATATCTATCAATTATGTTATACTAATTCAAAGTGTAACTAATATTTTGTTATTGACATTTCTAATTTTATCTTTGATTCGGATTGCTAGGTGTGTAAAACTTCTGTATTTGATACTAAAAAATTTGGATCAGTAATAATGACCGCTTCTGAATATAATTCTTTAAGGTCGCAAATTGCGACCTTAGAACAAGGAAGAGGAAAGATTGCTATGAGAGAGACTAACCTAAAGCAGAAGTATTTATATAGATTCATTCATTTACACATAATATATGGAAGGAATAGATACTCTTGAAAAAGGTCTTGAATTAGTAAAGGGTTATAGTTCAATTCGAAAATTTGTAGTAGATGAAGGTTATTCTCCTTTTGATTATGAAGCATTAAAAGTAATTCATACAGTTTATATTGCATGTTCTAAAGAACAAACGTGTATTGAAGGAAAGATCAAACAAGAAATAGAAAGTCCAGAAGGATTGCTCAGTGCAGAGTTTAATAGGGCTATGAAAGTTCTTACAAATAATCAAAAATATTTTAATCGTATGAATGCTCTATATCTTGATGAGATTCAACCTTTAATTCCAGAAAGATAAATTATCAAAATGTCTCTATTAACTAAATCAAAATATCTAAACGGATTGCAATGTCCAAGACTCCTTTGGTTCGCTGATAGAAAACAACTCCCAGAGATATCTCTTTTTGATGAACATAAATTCAGTCAGGGCCATGAATTTGAAGAGTATGTTAAGAGACTTTATCAGGAGGGAGTTGACCTGGATGGACTCAGGTTTCAGGATAATATTGATAAGACACAGGAACTTGTAAAAGAAAAAAAGACCATATTTGAAGCAGGATTCAGGGTTGGAGACCTATTTGTAAGGTCTGACTTAATTATCCCTAATGAAGATGGGTGGGACTTGTATGAAATCAAATCAACTACTCAATCTAAACCACAGCATATTCCTGATTTAGCCTTTCAAAAATATGTCCTGGAAAAATCCGGACTAAAAGTAAAAAAGTCTTTTCTGATATATCTGAATAAAGAGTATGTTAAGGATGGTGAAATTAATCTTAAACAATTGATAACCAAAGATGAAGTCACTGATCAGGTAAATTTAATAGATGGTATTGAAAAGAAGATAAATATCTTTCTTGATATACTCAAACAAGAAAATCCCCCTGACATTCATATTTGTATGCAATGCAATAAGCCTTATGAATGCCCTCTGAAAAGCGATTGCATTGAAACTCTGCCTGAATATAATGTTTTGCAACTCACTAATTGGAGACTTTACTGGAAACTGCTGGCTGATGGAATTAAAGATATCAAAGATATACCTGAGGGAACAAAACTCACTCCTAGAGATCAGATTATCATGGAATCATTGGAAAAAAGCCCAGTAATCTCCAAAGAACAGATAAAACATTTCCTGGAATCTCTTAATTATCCTTTGTATCACTTTGACTTTGAAACTTTTGATACTGCTGTCCCTATTTATGATAAATCCCGGCCTTATCAGAAGATTCCATTCCAGTATTCTTTACATATTGAACAAGAGGATGGTTCAACTGAACACAAAGAATTCTTATCAGAAGGAAATGATCCAAGACCCAAATTACTTGAACAGATGAGAAGAGATTTAGAAGGGACTGGGGATATTATTGTATATAACAAGTCATTTGAAATAAATGTTATGAAGAAACTGGCAGAAGATTTCCCAGAACACAAAGAATGGCTGGAACAGGCATTGACTAGAATTGTTGATTTAGCTGCTCCTTTCAGATCATTCCATTATTACGATAAGTCGCAAAAGGGTTCATATTCAATCAAAGAGGTATTGCCAGCAGTTACAGGAAAGAGCTATGAAGAGCTGGAGATTGGAAATGGTGGTGATGCAAGTATGTTGTATTTTTACAGCCATATCAGACCAAAATTAGAGAATAAAGAAGAAATAAGAAAAAATCTATTACAGTATTGTGGCTTGGATACAGAAGGAATGGTTTGGATTGTTGATCGGTTGAAGGAAATTGTCCAGTAAAAAAGAGCTGATGCTAAATTCTTAGTAAAACAAAAGAAACAATCAATTCATTTGATATCTAAAGCTTTCATTATTTTGTCAAGTTTTTCATTAATTGCGTCAAGATCTCTGTTAGTAGGATTACCTGAACTAAATTTGTCTTTTTTTGCAAAACAATCATTGCAATAGACAGGCTTGCTTGAAGTTGGTTTGAAAGGAACTTCACATTCATCACCACAAGAAGCACAAGTAACTTTAGTCATCTCAAAATCACGCCTATTTCTGCTGTAACGCTTAGGTTCTCTGCCAGAATCTCTCCTTCCCTTAGAGCTGTCTTCAAAACTTCTCCTGCCTCTGGTATCTCTCTTGCTTTTTCTTTCTCCTGAATGTTCAAATCTTGCCATAAATCAATTAGAATGCATGTTAGTATATAAGGCTATGTAAAAATTACTTTTTCGCATATAGTTGCAGTATATTTATAAATTAACAGACATTCTTCTAATTAGATGGCTTACCTCAAAGAGAGCAAGAATGTACTTGTACTGGAAGATATTCAAAGGTATAGGGATACATTAGTTGAGATGATAAGTTCATTAGGGTTTAATCCGCTAGCTGCAACAAGCAGGGAAGAATTTATTGGATTATTCAGGCAAAATGATTATTTTGCTGTTATATTAGACAATAATGTACCTTATGATTCTGGTGGAGAGATTAAAGCTGATGTAGGAATCAATCTGGTAATGAATTTTATTAGCAAAGAACCTGAGGTTAGAATAGCTTTACACACTGAAGGATATCGAACACAAGAGATTGAAGATTTTGTTAAGAAAGGATTAATTTATGTTAAAAAGCCTGCTTCATTAGATGACATTAAAAGAGTTCTTTTGTAGGAGTAATATTACACCTCATGATTGTCGAATATAATTAATACCCTAATCCGAAAATTCTCCAACAATCCCGGAAATCATATCACTTGCCACTTGCCACATAGGTGTAAACTATTTATTCTACAAATTTTTCATTGATGATAAGTTTAAGGTATAAAGATGAATAAAAAAAGCATCATCATAAGCCAAGAAGATATAAAGGGCAAGATTTATACAATCAGAGGAGTCCAAGTAATATTAGATAGTGATTTAGCAGACCTTTATAAAGTAAAAACAAGAGTTTTAAATCAAGCTGTCAAAAGAAATAATGAAAGGTTCCCTCAAAAATTCATGTTTCAATTAACTGAAATAGAATATCAAAACTTGAAATCACAAATTGTGACCTCAAGTTTAGATTGGGGTGGAAGAAGAAATTTACCTTCTGCTTTTAGTGAACAGGGTGTTGCCATGCTCTCAGGTGTTCTAAGAAGTGATACTGCTATTAAAGTCAGTATTCAGATTATAAATTCATTTATTGCCATGAGAAAATTTATTTCAAAAAATGCCGAAATATTTAGAAGGCTGTATAATGTTGAAGGAAAACAATTAGAATATCAAATGAAAACAGACAAAAATTTTGAGAAAGTTTTTGAAGCGATTGAGAACAAAGAATTAAAGCCAAAACAAGGAATATTTTATAACGGACAAATATTTGATGCTTATAATTTTGTTTCTAATTTAATAAGAAACGCAAAAGAATCAATTGTGTTAATTGATAATTTCGTTGATGATTCTGTTTTAACATTGTTTTCTAAAAGAAGAAATAATGTGAGTGTTGTAATTTATACAAAAATCATCACAAAACAATTAAGATTAGATCTGGATAAATACAACTCCCAATATGGAAAGATAGAAATTAAAGAGTTTAAAGATTCTCATGACAGTTTTATGATTATTGATGATAAAGAAGTATATCATATTGGAGCATCGCTTAAGGATTTAGGAAAGAAATGGTTTGCTTTCTCAAAGTTTGATAAAGAAGCGTTTAAGCTGCTGGAGAGATTAGGTTTAAAATGAACCATTAGTATCTACTCTTTCGCTTTTCTATAATAATTAACACCCTAATCCGAAAATTCTCCAACAATCCCGGAAATCATATCACTTGCCACTTGCCAACTCGCTGTAAGATATTTATTCTACAAATTTTTCATTGATGAAAACATAGACTGGAGGGATAATTATGGACAAAATTAATTCAAACAACGCACTAATTGTATTTCAGGGAAAAGATATCAGAAGGAAATGGCATGATGATGAATGGTATTTTAGTGTTGTTGATGTTATATGTGTCTTGACTGAAAGTAAAGATTCTAAAGATTATTGGTATCGACTTAAAAAAAGAGAAGCTGAACAAGGAATTGAGTTATCGACAATTTGTCGACAACTGAAATTACCAGCCTCAGACGGAAAAAAATATCTTACAGACTGCGCAAATACAGAATCAATGTTCAGGATAGTCCAATCAATCCCCTCTAAAAAAGCAGAACCATTCAAAAGATGGTTGGCAAAGGTTGGTTATGAAAGAGTACAGGAAATAGAGAGCCCTGAGCTTGCACAAGAGCGCATGAAGCAATTATATGAACAAAAAGGATATTCCAAAGAATGGATAGAAAAGCGCCTGAGGGGCATTGCAATTAGGCAGGAACTCACAGACGAATGGAAACAGAGAGGTGTAAATGAGCATGTTGAATTTTCGATATTGACAAATGAGATATCAAAGGCAACATTTGGAAAAACCATCGGAGAATATAAAGAATTAAAGGGCTTAAAGAGGCAAAATCTAAGAGACCACATGACTGACATGGAACTTATTTTTAACATGTTGGGCGAGAAAATTACAACAGAAGTGACAGCAAATAAAGATGCGCAGAATTTTGAAGAATGCTCAGAGGCAGCAAAAAAAGGAGGGGGCGTTGCAGGAAGAGCAAGAATGGATGCAGAAAAAACCATAGGCAAATCAATAGTAACCAATGAAAATTACCTGGAAACACCTGAGAAAGTCAAAAGACTGGAAAATAAAAATAGAAGAAAAAACATGCGAAACATTAGAACTTAAAGGATACAAGCAGACAATCACTTCCTTCTTTTTTTGTTTTGTCTAAACTCTGATCTTCCATGCTTTTTTTTCTTTTTATCAAATCTTTTATCAGAACTCGTTTTTTTCTCAGATCTATCTTCAGAGGATCGGTTCTTAAATCGTCCTTTGCCAAATCTTCGATGTGGTCTTCTTCTACCTCTTCTAAAACGATTGTTATCTGAATCTGATGAATTCATTGTAGGTTTAGATATCTCCTTATAGGTATTTAAGTCAAGTTCATTTTTGAAACTGTATTTTAAAACCGCGGAGATAACTTCACATGGCTGATGTCCTTTTAGAAGATCTTCTGCCATTGAATTGTATTTTGATGATTTACCTGCATTTGCATCAACGATTGTTTTAATTATGGTTTTGATTTGAGTTTCTTTGTTTTTGATGATTTCTTTTGCTGAAGGAAGTTTTTGTTTTATAAGTTTACATTTATTGATTCTTTCAATAAAATTTAACTTTCTTCTTTCAGATGGAATCACAAATGTAATAGAGATTCCTTTCTTGCCAGCCCTTCCTGTACGCCCAATTCTATGAACATATAACTGAGGACTTTGAGGCAAGGAATAATTGATAACATGTGTCAAGTCATTTACGTCAATCCCTCTGGCAGCTACATCTGTTGCGACAAGGATTTTAACAGATCCATTTCTAAATTGTTGAAGGATTTTTTCTCTTTGACTTTGAGTAATATCTCCGTGAAGTGCTGCAGCACTATAGTTCATCTTTGTTAATTGATTAGCCAAAGTGTCAACAGATGTTTTTGTATTGCAGAATATAATTCCATGAAAATCAATATAATAGTCAATTATCCTTCTAAGACCTTCGATTCTGTCTTTTGCATTGATATCATAATAGATTTGTTCAACAGTTTTGATTATAATCTGAGTTTTTTCTATTTCAATAAATTCATACTCTCGCATATATTTTTCAGCAATCTTAAGGATCGGTTTTGGCATAGTTGCAGAGAACAAAAGCATATTCTTGTCTTTTGGCGTATTTTGTAAAATAGTTTCAATGTCTTCAACAAATCCCATATTAAGCATCTCATCTGCTTCATCAAGAACTGCATATTTGATATTATCAAGCCTTAGAGATTTTCTTCTCTGTAAATCCATTACTCTTCCAGGTGTTCCAACAACAATGTCTATACCTTCTCTAAGTTTTTGTCTTTGAGGTCCAATTGGAGCACCACCATAAACAGGAAGCACTTTAATATTCTTATCCCCTTTTAATGAATTGATTTCTTTTGCTACCTGAAGAGCTAATTCTCTCGTAGGTGTCAGAATGATAGCTTGTACAGTTGAACTATGCCCTTTAATCTTTTCAATAATTGGGAGTGCAAAACCAGCAGTTTTTCCAGTCCCTGTTTGAGATTGACCGACTATGTCCTTTTTTCCTTCTAAAAGCAAAGGAATTACTTTAGCTTGAATTGCTGTAGGTTCTGTAAAACCTTTCTTTTCCAAGACTTGAATTGTTTTATCTGATAATCCTAATTTTTTGAATTCTTCCATTTTTTCTCCTAATATGATATTTTACATAATTAAATATAAATCAAGAGAGGAGAGAGTTATTTAAAAAGGTATGTAAAAATGAAGGCTATTTAACGCTTCCTACAACAGGCATGCTGAAATACTATTTAGCAAGCCGCAATGGATAGAAGCATTGATTCTGCCTAGTACACGAAAAAAAGCAGAATGCCTTGAACAGATTTATGTCCTGTCCTGTCTCTAACGATAAAATTATGAAGTTCAAGAAAGTTGATATAATTCTCCAATTAATCTTATCACATTATCTCTTCTTTCTGTACCTTCTTTTATAGAGATAACAGCTGGATCTCCTTTTTGTATATTATCAAACTTGATTTCAAATCTTAAGTCCTGTAATTTGGCCTCATCAGTATCAATTATTGGCTTCCAGACATCAATCAATGCGTTTGGATATTTTTCAACTATCTGGCTGATTGCAGAGATATATCCCTTTGTTTCTGAAGAGGGATTGAATACTAAGCCTAAATAACCATCAAAATAGAAACCCAAACCCTCATTTGGCAATATCAATAACTTTTTGTTTCTGTGGCCAACCCTTTTAAAGATATCTTCTCTTGTTGTGAAATGGCCTGAGCAAGAACAAAAACTAGATACAAACGGCAGCCTGTTAATATCATATACCATATCCCTGATTTCATTGTCAACTTTCCCATCATTTGGAAAGTCTCCTCCTTCAGCCAGTATTTGATCTACCCATTTCTTTTCGCTTTCGAACTTCTGAGTATATCTTACTATATCATTTAACATATAGGTAAGGAATCACCAATACTTTATAAATCTTAAGGTATTATGCCTCTTTATAGTGGTAACATTGAGGTTTATCTGGTGGCTTTTCTGGGAATCTGTTTTGGATTCAGAAAAAATTATTGCATACTTTGATCAGGTAAATAGACTGTTTCATACTGGACAAATAATTTATCATCCTTGACTTGCCCACTAGCCACATATAACCCGCTATCATCCACAAATGCAAATTCCATTGGCACAACAAAGTGTTTAAATCCTTCATCTGTGCGAAGTTGTGTATCAAAATAAGCATATACAAGAACAGAAAAGCTGCCTATTTTTTTAAAAGTAAGTGGGCTTCTTTCAGTTTGTCTCCAATCAGGTTCAACATCAGATGTGTTTAAACACCTTTTATATTCCATAATATTTCCTTTAATATTTGAAAAATAATCGTCTAACTTTGCCTTGAACATATTTATGTCCTGTCCTGCTAATTTTTCCCTTTCTACGTCTTTAATTAAATTACTTAGATAATCCTCTAAATTCTGGTCATGTGGATTTGTCATAGATTAAGCAAAAGAACAGAAATATTTAAAGGTTCCGATTCACTCATGGATCCAAAGATATTGTTGCAGGAAGATATAACTCTGGGGGATTGCCTTTTCTTCTCAATGCTTTTATCTGCTCATCTACGCATCGATGATCCCATGGTTGCCTTCCATGATAAGCGCCGCATACTAAAAGCCTATATCCCTAAGGTATGTCATAATCCACAACTGTCGGGTTTCCATCAACAAGAATATGCCTTTCTTCTCTTTTGATTCTTTGAATCTCTTTTCGTACTTTTCTGTCTTCTTTTGTCGCTTCTTCATGGACAAGAATATATAGCTCTTTCATTTCAATGACCAAGCTGCACTCTATTTTTATAATATGCCAGAAGCCCTTCATGACTCGGTTCATCCTGAATCCTGCATCCAAATGATTTTCCATATAATCCTAAAATCACATCAAGATTATTATCATTATACGGGCAGGTGACCCATGCAGATTTTCTGATGCTTTTTGATATGTAAGAAGCGCAATATTTTATATCAAAAGGATTTGGAGAAGCTAATTGAAGTATAATGAATGAGTTTGGACCAATCCCTTTAACAAATTCATCCATTGTCATATCTCTATCTGACTCTCTTCTTATAGATATAGAACAATCCAGTTTACTGAACCATCTGGATACTTCTTCCAGTTCTTCATTATCATACAACGATACAATAAATTCCCTGTTCTTCTCTGTCCCTTTTTCAGTCAGATTAATCTGATTTATATAAGTAATATCCATATTTATCATAATAATGGTCCAGTATAAAAAACTTTACCTCTTTCGAATAACAAATAGAACAACACTATTTATATTCTATAACATATTCCCAATAGATAGATGAGAAATAATCAGGGGTTATTGGAGCATGAAGAGAATGCTGAATATTACTATCACGGAACTAGTAAAAAATATTTCTCAGACCAGCTAAAAAAGTATGGCAAATACCGGCATGACAATATGGATACTGGTGAGTCTGTATTTGTAAGCACATGTTATGGGGGTTCTGAGAATTACGCTAAAGATCGTTCTTCTATGTATAGCGCGATTTATAATAATCCTATTGTCTTAAAGATAAATGGAGATAAAGTAAGAGGTAGAGTCCATCAACATCCAGTTATCAATGACATCTGTATTAATTATCTGTTGGAAGGTGAATTTGAAGTTGTCGATGTTCCTTGATGATATTTGCTTTTGTCCCAAGACTTGCAAATTCATTAAGTGTATGTTGAATAAGATTTAACTGGAACTGGTTGCAGGGTTAATGAATCTATTTTTTCTTTTATCCGGTTATATGCCTTTTTCCAAGATGATTGTTTATCTAGTAATTTGGGATCTGAATCTTTGATATACATTGAAGATGCAAGAGTGCTAAAAGCCAGACCAACAACAAAAGCAGCTGAATTCTCATTTGATATATTTATCCCTGATTCTACAAGTGATGCGCCAAGTGTGTAAAAACAATATAAACCATAACCTAGCACAGGCAGTCTTGCTCTTTGATGTATCTTTTTTGTAAGATAATTGAATTTATCTTCTGCAATCGCCCCTGATGTTTGTTCTGTTTTTTTATTAAATCTATTATCTAATGAATGCCATACGTCATGAAATAATAAACCCATGTAACCAACTGCCATAGTAAAAGCTGGAAGATGATTCATAATCCCTGTTTCTTCAATCTGTCTTTTAACTTCAGGGTCAGAGGGGTGTAACAGCATTGCAATATAACCGCTTAATGATAAAGCAGTTGTAAGGGAATATTTGTTCCAGTTCTTTTCTTCCCATTTTTTAGCTGCTTTGGTATACTGCCTAAGTATTGGTTCATCAACCCACTTTACTATTTGCTCATCAACCCACTTTATAGGTTTTAATAATGATTCTAATCCCATTTTAGGATTAAGAAAACAACACCATTTATAAAGTTTTAGGATTAATGACTACTCTAAAGGAATGATACTACCCTAACATTTATAAAGCAGCAGATAATCACATTCACTAAAGGAGGTAATCCAAATGTCTAATGAATTTAAATATCAAGTAAGGATATTCACCAGTGAGGCTGTTGTAGAACAGGAAGGAACAAAGCATAAAGATGTGCAATTAGAAGATATGGTCTTTGCCACACCTATTATTGAAAAACAAACCCTCTGGGTCCCTCTGCCAGATTCTTATGGTAAAAATGATTTTGATGATAATTCAAGTAATCGATTGCTGCTTGGAGAAGTGGAAAGCATTTATCCTGATGCGGGATTTGGAAACAAAAAAGCTGCAACTTACCTTCTTGTAACAAGAACAACAATAGATCAAAGATTTGACAAGTTTGTTGAAGATTATCAATCGTTAGTACCCAATAAATAACTCAGGAGCAAATAAGAATGAATAAAGACCTTAAATCAAGAATTGACCATTGTTATACATTATCAGAGAATGGCGCCACTAAATTGGCGCAAGCAGGTTTACAAGTTTATGTTAAGGTATTCTGCGACGAACCTCATAAAACCAATTTGGGAAATGTTGAGGCGATTATAAGTAGCATGGAAAGAGCTTCTCATCGTATAGGCGTGGATGTTGCTCTTCAATATGCTGAACATTTTTATCAGGAAAGAGATAATAAGGCAGCTCGTGGATGGTTGCACTATGGCAGATGGCATGCTAAAAAGATTGGATTGAATATAGGAGAAAAGATTTCTGAAATGAAGCGTAAATATCAAGATCGAATACCGCTTATTTTTTAAGAGGTTACTGATTTAGGCAGCAAAGAATTATATTCTAACTATACTCAAATCTTCTTGACCATATAAGGCCCTTCTCTTTTATATCCCAGCTTTTTATAATACTCTCTCACACCAATGCCAGATATCACTACAATTTTGTCTTTATAGTATGTGTGGCATATATCTTCTGCAATCGTCATCAGCTTCTTACCAATGCCTATGTGCTGACCTTTTTTCTTTCCTTTTTTGCCAATCCAAACTGCTGCGCCGTAAACATGCAGCTCTCTTATCAATGCAGAGCCTGGTGTTATCTCTTTTCTCAAAAATCTTTTAGGAAATCTCAGCCTGCAGAACCCCAGAATATAATGTTTTGTTTCTGCGCTTATGAAGAACTCATTGCCGCCTGAAGCACTGTAATGCCTTATGATAAAATGGACTTTGCCTATTTTATTTTTTGCCCTTCCAATCTCTCTGCACCTTATGCACTGACATTCTATGCCGTACTCTTCCATGACCTGCTGGACATACTGCCTGAGATTTGTCCTGTCAACACCAGCTTCCCTCATCTGCACAGGTATATCTCTCTGCACTCTCATTATCCTGCACCATGCAGGCACATACTGCTTGAATTCAGCTATCATCTCAGCAGCTCTTTTTGTTGTAAGGGGCTTATATTTTTTCTTTTTCCAGTCATTGTAAAGCTTTGTCCCTTTAAGAACCATACAGGGGTATATCTTGAGCATATCAGGCATATATCTCTCGTCCTCAAATAATTTGATAAGGCCTTTTACATCCTTTCCAGGACTAACTCCAGGAAGGCCAGGCATCATGTGGAAATTGAGTTTGAATCCAAGGTCGCGTAATTCAGCTATTGATTTTATATTCTCTTTCACTCCATGCTTCCTGTTAATCTTTTTCAGGGCACTATCATAGACTGACTGGATGCCGAGTTCAACCCTTGTCGTACCCAGCCTGAGCATCTCATTTCCATGTTTCAGCATTCCAAAGTCAGGCCTTGTTTCCTGAGTCATGCCAATGCATCTTATGTATGCTGTTTCATTCTCTTTTTGTATTGTCTCAAACTTCTGCTTCCCTTTCTTTCTCAATGCAAGAAGACTTTTTCTGATCCTCTGCTCTCTTTTTGTGTCATATATGTCTCCTGGCAGCTCAAAGAACTGCTTGAATCTTATTATGTCAATCCCTCCTTTGACTTTAAAGAATAATCTTGAGAAATCGTTCATTGCTTTCAGCGCATATTTGACAAAATTCTCCTGATAAATCCTGTTGTAAGATGGGAATGTCCCACCCATGATAATAAGTTCGACCTTGTCTGGTATATGTCCAGTAACAATATACTGCTCAAGCCTGTTCATGACCTGCAGATAGGGATCATACCTGTTCCTTATCGCCCTTCTTGCTGCAGGCTCTTTTCCAGTATAGCTTTGCGGCACATCACCAAAAACAGAATCAACTCCTCCTGGGCACATCCTGCATTTGCCGTGTGGGCATGCATGAGGCTTTGACATTATAGCAACAATAGCAACACCTGAGATTGTCCTTGTAGGTTTTGTGACAAGATATCTCCTTATCTTCCTCATATCCTTCTCAGGAACATTAAGAAGTATCTTTATATCTGTAGGTATATTCTTTAGTTTGTGCTTAGAACATAGCCTGACCTTGTGCTTTGCCAGTTTCTCCTTATTGGGCTTGTTCTTCTTTATGTATTCAATTATTTCATTATAGTATTGTTTTTCTTTCATTGGAGTTGATTAACATGGAGTTATATATAAATATGATTGATAAGATTATTAATCAAGCCCAGAATTCTGTATTTATTTAGTTATATATAACGGAGCACAAGCATCTTCAAATCTCATGAAGTATTTTTAGAAGGCTCTGCGTCCCCGTCAACTGGTTACGCTCGGTTGACACGCAAGGTGGAGCATGAAGCTCCACTACGCGGCAATTAAGTCTTATTGAAAGCCGCGAAGTGTGACCTTGTGTCACACCACCTTTGATCAAACTTTGTTAAAGTTTGGGGACAACCCCCCGCGACGAGCAGGATAAGGAATAGGATTAAGTTTTGACTGATGATGCTGGTGCTCCTTGAATAGCAGACTTTTTACTTACAAAAAAACAACAAATTTTATAAACAAACCACTCATTCTCAATAGTAATGGTGCTTGAAAAGTTAGGGGATTCACTGAAAAATACTCTGTCAAAGATAGCAAAAGCTGTATTTGTGGATGAGAAGCTGATAAATGAGCTTGTGAAAGATATACAAAGAGCTCTTCTTCAGGCTGATGTGAATGTAAAGCTTGTGTTAGAGCTGACAAAGACAATCAAAGAAAGGATTCTGAAAGAAGAAACTCCTGGCGGGCTTACAAAAAAGGAGCACCTGATAAATATTGTGTATGATGAGCTTGTCAATTTTCTTGGCGGAGAAACAAAAAAGATAGACATAACAGGAAAGCCTTTTAAGATAATGCTTATTGGATTATTTGGCTCTGGAAAGACAACGCAGGCAGGAAAGTTGGCCCATTACTTCACAAACAGAGGCTACAAGGTCGCTCTCGTTGGACTGGATATTCACAGGCCTGCTGCTATGGAACAGATTGCGCAGATTGGGAAGCAGGCAAATGTGCCTGTCTTTATTGACAGGGAACTCAAGGATGCTGTAAAGATATACAAGAATTTTGAAGACGAGATAAAAAAGTTTGACATTGTCATAATAGACACAGCAGGAAGGGATGCATTAAGCGATGATCTTATCAAAGAGATAGAAAATCTTAATTCTGCTGTAAAGGCTGAAGAGAATTTCCTTGTGATCTCAGGAGATATAGGCCAGGCTGCAGAGAAGCAGGCAAAACAGTTCCATGAAAGCTGCGGAATCACAGGAGTGATTGCGACAAAGATGGACGGCACTGCAAGAGGCGGTGGAGCATTGTCAGCATGCGCAGTAGTAGGAGCGCCGATAAGATTTATAGGAGTCGGAGAAAAAATAACTGACCTTGAACAGTTCAATCCAAAGGGTTTTGTAGGCAGGCTGCTTGGCATGGGTGATCTGGAAGCCCTGCTTGATAAGGCAAAAGCAGCAATATCTGAAGAAGAAGCGCAGGATCTGGGCAAGAGGTTTCTCAAAGGCGATTTCAACCTTCTTGACCTTTATGAACAGATGAGCGCAATGAAGAAAATGGGAAGCCTGTCAAAGGTAATAGAGATGGTACCAGGGTTCAGCCAGCTTAAGCTGCCTAAAGAGATGCTTGATGTGCAAGAGGAAAAGCTTGGCAAATGGAAGTATGTGATGAATTCATGCACAAAAGAAGAGCTTGAAGATCCTGACATAATAACATCAGGAAGGATGGAAAGGATAGCAAAAGGCTCAGGCCAGCCTGTTTCTTTGATTAGAGAGCTCCTTAAGCAATACAAGCAATCAAAGAAAGTAGTGAAAATGATGAAAGGCAAGGGCAAGAACATGGACAAGCTCATGAAACAGATGGGTGGCATGCCTGGGATGGGTATGTGACTAGTTCTAGAAAAGTATTTTTTATTCATGAAATTCTTTTATTGAAAAATTATTTGTGACAAAATTACGCTGGTAATGTATGAGATTCAATGAATCACCGAGGGGATGATACTTAACCAGGTCACTATAATTTATCATGGCATCAGAAGCCTTATGTATATCTTTATATTGATTCATTATTTCTGTTAACAATTGTATAGGGAATATGTACATCTCATAGGGATTAAAAGGTTGGTTGCCAAAACCAAGAATCAGATAATAATTCTCTTCTCTTTTGTTATAATCACCATATTTAGTTACTTGCTTATGCTTAACAAATGGGTCATCCTTATTACGCCTAAACTTAAAGTCGATATTTAAAACCTTAGAAGATCTTTTGTGCCTTAACTTTACGTCCCTATTACCATCAGCCACTATAAGCCATTCTCTTCTCTGCGTGCATACAATAAAGTCAAAAGATATTGGTGGAAAAAGCTGCAGGCAGTAATCCTCAAAAATATCTCCTGTTATATAGTTTTTATGATGTTGATAACTCTCTTTAGAAGAATAATGTTCAATCGGACGCAAGCCATATAAATATTGTATAAACATTTCACATAGAGGATTATCCCTAAAAAAAGAATCAACCTTATTGGTTTTTAATTTTGGATTGTAATCATTCGAGAAGATATCAGAACCTTTTGAGCGGGTAAATTTATGCGATTTCCTAAATAAAATGTATTTTTCAAGAACATTCATCTTGACTATCTCAGGTTTTAGGTCTGCATATGGAGAACAAACCTTATCACAAATTAACTTGCCAATCAAAGAGCCCATATCATGTCCCATATAATAGAAGAATTCGAATGCACTTATAAATATTCTTAATACTAGCACTATGTAGTGATTACGGTTATTCTAATAAATATGCTAACTCTAATTGTGAACCTCACTTTTCCTGATGTGCATTTTTGTTAAATATCGATGTCCCAATAATATTATCCTATACAAGGCCGGAAAGGCGGGAAAACAAAAGAATCAAGGCAAATGGAGGGAACATGAACATCTAATTTTATAGTGCCTAAGTGAATAGCAGCCTTAACTTACGCCTTGTAAATTTAATAAGCAGATTTCAACACAAAACCAACAAAAAGTGAGTGTTCATATTTTTTGTAGATTTTTATCTAAACAGAACATCACTCACAAACTCTCACTTTTAGCATAGTTTTTTGATAGTTAGAATTTATTTTCAATATTGTAATATATTAAGTATATTCTGGAATGATTAGGTCAGAATGCATATGAGGATATAGGGGGATATTAATAGTTATGTCAGATAATGGAGGATTAAATAAGACTAATCAAAAATGTATTTCCTATAATATAATAAAATATTTAATCATTAATCATAAATTTTAATTAAATATTACTGCTTGTAACTGGAAAGGCTCTTCTGGCCAGGCTCTTTTTTTAGCTTGAATGGGTCGTGATCTTCAAAATCTTTCTTGACTATCTCGTCGGAGATTTCTGTATAGACCATAGTTGTCTTAAGGTTTTTATGCCCTAAATGCTTTTTTATCGACACTATGTTTACACCTGACTGCAGCGCATGGACTGCATGAGTGTGCCTTAATGCATGAGGGGTGATTTTATCGACGTATGCAAGGCCTGCAGCAGCTGCAAGATCCTTTATTTTTTTCTGTATTCCACGTGGTGTAAAAGGCTTTCCCCAGTTGCTCAGAAAAAGGGTTCCTTTGTCCCTTTTTCCTATGAAAGCGCGCAATAACTGCGCGAAATCCTTTGAGATATTGACTATCCTGTCTTTTGCTCCTTTTCCCCTAAAGATCGAGGCTGTATTGTTCTCAAAATCAATATCCTCTATCCTGAAATTTATAAGCTCAGAAACACGCGCTCCTGTATTGTACATAAAGAGGAGAATAAGCTCATCACGGATGCTCTTGCACTGGTCAAGCATTGCCTGCAACTCCTGCCTATTAAGGTATTTGGGCAGTGCTTCTGGTCTCTTTTTTGCCATGATCACCCTTGATTAATAATTTTATGTCTTTACTGATTCTGCGAACTTTTCAGCATTAAAAAGTTCGCTTTATGTAAAAATATTGTGAAATTTGGATTCATTTATAAATGAAAGTTCGTATAATGTATATAATGCGAACTTATATATAAATTTATGGGATTAATGAAAAGGTAGGAGTTCAATCAAAATATGGCTCACAAAAACACGCTTCTTAATGGATTTTTAGGGTTATAAAGAGTTTAGGATTAAAAACAGCAAAAATCGCTTAAAATGCATTTATTTGCATCTGAAGGGATTTCCAAATATAATTCATAGATTAACTAATAATCCAGAGTATTGGCTAAAAGATTTAATCAAAGATTATAACTTTTATCTATTCAACACATCTGTTTTTTGTCAAGTAGCTCTTCAGAAATCTTCCTGTGTATGCCTGCAATATTCTCTTTTGCCTGCAGCGCCCTGAAACCAGAATCCAGGCTAAGATGAACTACATTACTGGTATATTTCTTGATAATCGGGATTCCCTTGGATATCATATTTGAGATATATGTCTGGACAAGATTTTCTGTTAATGCAATCTTTCTTGCAATAATAGCATATGTTATTGAAGATTTATCCTCGAGTGTATACAAAACAATGAACACTTCCTGCTCACGCCTTGTGAGAGGCTTTATATCATAATCCATTGCCTTGCCTTTGATGCCCATGTACATGCTTATCTCGTCGATCCTTTCAGCAAGCTTCTCTATCTTTGAATCAAGCTCGCAAAGGTACTCGTAATTGGACTCTATCTCATTCGTATTCTGGTTTATAGACGTGAGGTGGTCAGAGAACTCCTGCCTGACCTGCGAGAATGCTTTCTTAAGGCGGTGGTTAATCTCCCTTACTGAATCTTTAGAAAAATCAGCAAGATTGCTCTGCTCCTTTTTCCTGATTCTCTTCAATACCATTTTATAGTCGATAATGTCTCATCAAAAGATCTTATAACCCAGCCAAAAACAAGCAAGGTTTAAATATATTTCTATAAGAATATGGCCTAAATCATACTACTCTCGCTGCCTGCTCAAGAGCAAAATAATGCTTCTCCTTTCCTGCGCGGATCATATCTATGATTCCTTCTCTCTCAAGCTCCTCAAGCATCCTATAGAATGAGGATTTTGATGCTATACCCTGCTCTTCGACGATAATTTCCCTCAGCTTCAGAGCGCTTATGTCTCTGTACTTCTGTATCAGCGAAAGGATCATGCCTTTAACATACTCCTTTGAAGACCTTGCGACTGACTTTATTATCTTCTCCTGGAGCCTGGATCTTGTGTACTGCCTCTTTTCAGCCTTTGGCTGCGCAGACACTTGCCTAAGGGACTTTTTACCAAGCGCGTTGACTCTCACTTTCAGCTCTTCAACAGCATCAAGCATTAGGGGGTGCTCGTAGATAATCTTGTTCACTTTTGCTTTAAGGGAAGCAATCTGCTGTGACCCTGGTCCAGATGATTCAAGCGCATCTATCCTTGCCATGACTTCATTAAGCTTCTGCGCAAAAGGCTGCAAGGAGTAATACTCGTCGATAATCCTTCTTATTTCATCCCTGTCCTTAGGAACATTCTCAAGAGTATGCTGTATCCCAGCTATAGTTCCTGCCTGCGAATTTATAGTCTCACCCTGACCTAAAACAACAGCATTCAGGTAGTCCACCCACGCATAAAGATTATTGACATCAGACCTTACATTTTCAAAAGAATTTGATAGCTTAAAATCAAGAGAGCCTATCTTCTGTTTCAGTGAATCCAGCTGTTTTGAACCCATGAAAAGTATCATATTAGGGAGATTTCATTCCCAGATATTTATATCTTTCGCTTTTTTGGGAATGATGGGAACGTTGGGAATGACAAAATGAGACAAGAGAAGAAAAAGGAGAGGGAGAAAATTAAGAGGGAATAGGGAGCAAGAATACAAAGAGTACAAAGAAAGGCTAGGGAAACAAGCCAGAAAAGGGAATGAGACAGGATAGTCCCAAACTGGGAATGATGGGAACGTTGGGAATGAGAAAGAGGGAAGAGAGGAGAGATAGCGACTAAAAAAAGAGAAAGAGGATAAAGAGAGTTCATTCCCAAACTGGGAATGATGGGAACGTTAGGAATGAATTGGGAATATAAAGGGAATGAGAAGAAGAAAAGAAAGTAGTTTAGCGACGAGGAATGAAAAATAGGGATAAGAATTAGGGAAGTTTAAGTCATTCCCAACATTCCCAAAGTGGGAATGAGGCGGATGAAACGTGGGAATGACAAAGTTTATATTTAGGTTAGCAAGAAGGACAAAAAGAAGCAGATAATAAAGACAAAAAAAAGGAAAGGCAGATAAAAATAAAGAAAGAATCAAGATCAGCCCAGCCAGAAAATGCGGAAAAGAATGCAAGATGAATACATAAAGAATTCGCAAAAAGTGAGCCAAGATCAAGACAAGACATTCAGCTTGATCAGAGGATTTATTAAAAATCTGACCAAAAATAACAAAAAACATGAAACAGAAGGCAAAAAGTGAGATTTTATTTGCGCAAAATACCCTTCATGACAACATGATTACAGCAGGATTATAGGGATTTAAGAGTGATTTACTTATCAAGTGAGAAAATATTAACAAAATGTGAGTGAAACTATGCAAAAAATCATATCAAAATCAGGCCTTGCAATGATATTATCACGTTTAGAGGCATTTCAAAGGCCAAAAGTGAGAGTTGAGCAGTATACAACAGACTCTGAGACAGCCGCAGAAGTGCTCTGGAGCGCATTTATGAGTGGAGATATAGAAAAGTGTGTTATAGTTGATCTTGGCTGCGGTACAGGAATATTAGGCATGGGTGCGCTTATCCTCGGCGCAGAAAGAGTATATTTCATAGACATAGACAAAGATGCTATAGATACAGCCAAAAATAACATTTTATTCTTGAAAAGTGAGGGTTATTTAAAAAAGACAGTAAAAGAAAGCAGGGAGTTTGTGTTCAGGTGTATGGATGTAAGAGATATAAGCAGTTTTATTGAGGATGAGAAAGTGAAAGATAAAAGATTTAAAGTGGATACTGTGCTGCAGAATCCTCCATTTGGGACAAGGATAAAACATATTGACAGGCTTTTCATAGAGAAAGGGCTTGAGCTTGCTCCAGTTGTATATACATTCCATAAGAGCTCGACTGAAGGTTTTGTAAAAGCCTATTGCAGAGATGCAAAAGTGAGAATAACACAGGTATTCAGGTTTGATTTTCCACTGAAGAAGACTATGGCTCACCACAGGAAAAGGATTGAGAGGATAAAAGTAAGCTGCTTCAGGCTCGAGAGGCAATGAATACATAAATTTTTAAATGAATATTGATTCCCCTGACTAATACATAATATCAAGATTATTATCGACGAGGAAATCTAAAATGGAAATAACTGTTATCGAGGAAACAAAAAACAAGCTTGTCCTGAATATTGCAGGAGGCGGACATACAATATGCAATGCCATAAAGAATACTGTAAGCCAGGACAAGAATGTAAAAATTGCTGCATACAAAATTGACCATCCCCTTATTGGAGAGCCGGAGATGATAATAGAAACCAATGGAAAAGTCAGCCCAAAAGCAGCAATAAAAAAGGCAATCAAGAAGCTATCAAACGATGCAGACAAGCTGAAGAAGAGCGCTGCAAAAGAGCTCAAATGATATTTTGATGCTTATGCATATTTTATTTCTAATATTACAAGATGGCATTTACTATAGAAGACGGAAAATCTCTCATTGGCCTTGCACGGAATTCTATCGAATCTTCTTTTGATGAAAAAGAGCTTAATGTTAATGATAAGTTAATAACAAGGTTTGGGGAAAAGAGAGGCGCTTTTGTCACATTGCACCTGAACAATGAGCTGAGAGGATGCATAGGATTTATTGAACCAAGATTCAGGCTGTATGAGGCGATTATAAAAGCAAGCAGGTGCGCTGCTTTCAAAGATCCCAGATTCTCTCCGCTGGATTATGGAGAGTACAAAAATATTGAAGTAGAGGTATCAGTTCTTACTGTGCCTGAAGAGATCATGAAGCGCAGGCCTGAAGAGCTCATAAAAGAGATAAAAGTAAACAGAGATGGGCTTATAGTGGATAATGGCTGCCTTTCAGGATGCCTTCTGCCGCAGGTTGCTGTTGAATGGGGATGGAATGAGAAGCAGCTACTTGAGCATACTTGCATGAAAGCAGGGCTTGACAAAGATGCATGGCAAAGGGACAGCTGCAAGGTATACAGGTTCTCTGCGCAGATATTCTCTGAAAAGGACGGCAAAGTCATTGACACGCCGCTATCTCCAATGTCATAGAAATCCTAAAATCCTACTTACCCAGCCCTAAAGAACTGGGCTTGCGCCGGATTTTCAAGACGGATTTCTAGGACACAAAAAAAGCAAAAATGCCATAGCATTCATCCTCTCCCTAAAGGGCAAGGCTTTCTGCTTTTTTTCGTGTGAACATCTGGTGGATGATAAGGCTGGAAATCGCTTTTTTCTTTGATTTCAAGAGGTTTTTGATTTTAGTAAAGTTTAAATATGATAGTGCCTAACCTAAAGGCATGAGCTTTATAAGAACAAAGAATATCAAAGGAAATGAGTATGCCTACCTGATAAAGAATAGATGGCTAAAGACAAGAAAACAGTCAAAGCAGAAAGTGATAGGATATCTAGGAAGAGTCATAAAACCTGTATTAAAAGAGGGGATGAAAGATATAAGCTTTTTTGATTTCTATAATATATACGAACCAGAGGATTATCTTGAGGAGAGCGGGAAAGAAAAGATTGTGGAGGATCTATTAGGTTATGAGCTTGCACGCCATGACAGCAATGGATACAAGATAAACTTTGATTATGGGGATTGCTCATTGACAAACGAAAAAAGGAAGGTTGTTGTCAAGATAAATGATGGGTTCATGTGCTCGCATACAATCAAGGCATTGAAAGACTTCAGCGCGCAGGGAGAAGAGGAAGAAGTCGGGCTTGAGCTTGCCAAAGCATTTGTCAACGCAGGGATTGATGTGCCAAAAGACATATTTATCGGCTATTTCCTGAAGTGCATGGATTGAATTGATTTAAAGTATCTATTTAGTCATATATAAAGGAGCACAAGCATCATCAAAATAAGTTTGTTGATAATTGTATTAAATGTTCCTGTGATTCAAATCAATTCTAATCAGGTCTTTGCCTTAAAACCCCATTGGGTTTTAGTGACCATTAGCTGCGCAAAAGAAAAGAAAAAACCAGAAGAGATTTGAAACCTGCATTTTGGCTTAAAGATGCTACTGTTTCCTAATAAGCTAATATATTGCATTAAACCAAATATTTATATACAAATTATGCTGATTCTTTAAGCATGCAAGAAAAGACTTATGAGACAATCATAATCGGAGCAGGGATTGCAGGGATTACTGCAGCGATATATGCTTCGAGAAAGAGGATGAGATTTCTGCTTATATCCAGGGATTACGGTGGGCAGATGAATGTCAGCGGGGAAGTGGAGAATTATCCTGGATTCAGGCATACAACTGGCATGGAGTTTGCAAAGACATTGAAGGAGCAGCTTGATTTTAATGGAATCAAGATACAATATGGGGGTGTTGAGAAGATAGAGAAAGCTGATGACTTGTTTATTGTAAAGACAGATAAGGATGAATATAAGACAGAGACAGTAATAATTGCTTCAGGAGCAAGGGCAAGAAAGCTGAATGTTCCAGGAGAAGTGAAATTTACAAATAAAGGTGTGACATACTGCGCAATATGCGACGGCCCATTGTTCAAGAATAAGGATGTTGCTGTGATAGGAGGAGGAGATTCTGCGCTTGAATCTGCTGATTTTCTCATGAGGATAGCAAACAGGATATATATTGTGAATATAGGAGATGAGATAAGGGGACATGAGTATCTTATGGAAAAGGTTGTTGGAAAGGAGAAAGTGAAGATCATCAATAATGCAAAGACAACAGAGATATTTGGGGACAATATGGCAAAGGGGTTGAGGTATGAACAGGATGGAGAGGCCAAAGAGCTTAAGTGCGAGGGGATATTTGTAGAGATTGGAAGGGCCCCTAATTCAGACTTTGTTAAAAAATTGCTTGAGATAGATGACCATGGCCATATAAAAGTGTCAAAGCACTGCGAGACAAGCGTGAAAGGAATATATGCAGCAGGAGATGTTACAGACATACATGAATACCAGTATATCATTGCAGGAGGACAGGGATGCACAGCCCTGCTTGCTGCAGCAAGGCACAGGTATAAGAAATAGCATCAGGGAGTTTTATCAATCTTATACAGATTTTTCAGTTTTTCTATAAACCCTTCTTCCCTCAATTGCTCATTTATCTCGTCAATCAATGGGTTGCCTGCTTTTGAGCCAGGCTTTGCTTCTGCTGCCACTGCATCAACAGGAAGGTATACAGGGATTATCTTTCCGGTTTTGTGGTCTATTGCATAATATGGCTTTGATCCAGAATTCCCTTTTTGGTAATTATCATCCATTATATAATATAAAAATTAATGTATTATATATAATTTTCTGTTAAAATCGAGGGGTATTAAACCCCAATAAAATTTCTTGCGAAATTTTCGATAAGGAGTCTGCGCAGAGATTTTATTGTTAACCAAAAGGATTAAATATCAAGAAGCCAAAAACGTATTTAGGATGGAAAAAGCTGCAAAAAAGCGCAAGATTGATTTCTATAAGGTTGGTCTTGTGTTAGCTGTTACTGTATTCATTATATTATCCTCATCATACGCCTTATCAGAAGAAGAAATGGAATTTTATAGTGATAAGGAATATATAAAGATGAACCTTTCCATATCATCTGGCTTGGAGATAGAAGCTGCATCCCAATCTTATGAGATTGATTATATCAGGGCAAGCATGCTTTTTTTCCCAAGGGATAATTTTATGCAGAAAGTGAATTCCATTTCAACTGATCCGGATGCGCAGATAAGCGAAGATTCCATATTCTTTGAATGGAGAGACCCTCCTGCCCAGGATATAAGGTACAGCTATGAGGCTGATATTGAGGTCAGGAACAAAATTATAAAAGTAAAGAGCAAGATACATTATCCATTGAAGCAGGAGATACCTGCAGAAGCCAGAGATTATATTCTTACGACAAAGCACATAGATTCGCATGACCCTGACATAATTGCTCTTGCATCAAGCCTTGCTGCAGGAGAGGATGACCTATATATAATCATGCACAAGCTCTCAGCATGGACAAAAGAGAACATTGTGTATAATCTCAGCACAATGACTGAATCTATATCACAAAGCGCAAGCTGGACACTTGAAAACAGACAGGGAGTGTGCGACGAACTTACTTCACTGTTCATTGCAATGGCAAGGTCTCTTGGGATTCCTGCAAGATTCATAGCAGGGATTGCCTATACAAATTCAGATCTATTTGACCAGAGATGGGGGCCGCATGGCTGGGCAGAGGTCTATTTCCCTGGCAAGGGCTGGATACCTTTTGACCCTACTTATGGTCAGATTGGATTTATTGATCCAAGCCATATTGCGCTTAGATCTTCCCCTGATCCTGATGATGCTACTACAAAATTTGAATGGAAAGCAAGAAATATAGACATAAAGACACAGCAGCTTGAGGTGTCAGTGGATGCGTACGAAACTGGAAGAAGAATCGCTTCACCTGTCAGGCTGGAAGTGGATGTCCTTAAAAAAGCCATAGGGTTTGGATCATATCAGCTTGTTGAAGTTAAAGTGTCAAACCTTGCAGATTATTATACTGCAACAGAGCTGTATGTATCAAAGCCGAAAGAGGTAAAGATAATAAGAGAAAAAGGAAATTCAATTGCGCTCAGGCCTTATGAAAACAAGACAGTATACTGGATCATGAAGGTTGAAGATGGCCTTGATTCTTCGCTGCTGTACAGGTTTCCAATAAAGATAATAAGTTCACGGAACGCGACAGCAGATACAGAATTCAGCTCATACCATGAGCATACTGTGATATCGCTTGAAAGGATAGAGAATATCCTGAGCCAGAGGAAGGAAGAGGAAGAAAAAAGATATTCTATGGATGTGTCTATGGAGTGCAGAACAGACAAAGAGACAATCTATGCTGGAGATGATGCATATGTGCTGTGCTGGCTCAAGAATACAGGCAATACCATACTGTCAAATGTAAGCATATGCATGGACAAGGGATGCATATATCATGATATAAGCATAAATCAGGAAGCAGAAGCAAGATTCCTGCTGGAAAGCATGATAACAGGAAAGCAGCAGAAGACAGTGACTGCAGGAAACAATGACATTTCAAAACTCGCAATAGTGGAATATGATATACTGGACAAGCCTTTAATAAGAATCTCCAATATTTCATATCCCAAAAGCATAGGTTATAATAAGAATTTCAACCTGAATTTCACGCTTATCAAAGAGTCAAGGTCAATCCCTGAGAATGTGTCTGTAAATATCAGGGCAGAAGGTATGGAAAAGAGCTGGGATATTGAGAAACTTGAAGCAGATCAGGAATTTGTGATAAACATGAACTCAAAGATGCTTGATATAGGAAGCAACAGGATAAGCATAAGCATTGAGTATCATGATGCAAAAGGAAGAGATTATTCAGGAGAGCAGGATGCCCTTATTGAGCTTTCTGATGTCAGCCTGGCGCAGAGTATCCTGATAAAGATAAACTCAATAGCAAGAAGAATAAGCTTTTATGTACAAGGCATTTTAGAAAGGATGTAAAGATGAAACCTGAAGCAAAAAAAGCAAACATACTCAGCATTGCAGGAAACATCTTCCTGTTCATATTCAAGCTAGCCATAGGACTCATGACAAATAGCATTGCAGCAATATCTGATGCCATGAATTCTTTTATGGATTCCATTACTTCTATCATAACGTTCTGCTGCATGAAGATTGCTGCAAAGCATGCTGATAAGGACCATCCATTCGGCCATCACAGGGCAGAGCCGATAGCTGCGATGTTCATAGCTATGCTTATAACAATAATAGGGATTGAGATTATCCACAGCTCTTTTTCAAGGATATTTAACCATGCTGTGCTTAATATATCGACCAGTGTGATAATAGTATATTTTATTGTAATCATTGTCAAGGCCATCCTATTATACTATACAAAATATGCAATAAAGACAACAAGAAGCGAAGCATTGAGAGCCATGGCAGTAGATCACATGAATGATATAATCCTTTCATCTGCAATCATCCTTGGATTTATAGGCATAAGGATGGGATATGGGATAATAGACCCTATATTAGCGCTGCTGGTTGCAGCATATATAATAAAGTCAGGATGGAAGATAGGCCTAAGGAACCTGAAATACCTTATGGGAGAGGCTCCTGAACCAGAGCTTCTTGAGAAGATAAAGGAAAAGGCTATTTCTGTGAAAGGCGTAATTGGAGTGCATGATGTAAAAGCGCATTACATAGGGCTGCTGCTTAATGTTGAGATACATGCAGAACTTGACAAGAACCTAAAACTTGTCCAGGCGCATGATATAGAAAAAAAAGTGCAAAAGGCTGTGCAGTCGCTTGATGATGTAGAAAGGGCGTTTGTTCATATCGATCCTTTGTGATGCAAACCTATTTAAATATCAACCTAACAATAAGGATAGCATGGCAAAAAATAACCTGAAAAATACTGTTGGGAATGATGGGAACACTGGGAATAAAAACAAGGATATCGTTGAGATAATAGTCCCAGATACTTCTGTGATAATTGAAAAGATAATCTCAACTAAACTGAAGAACAAAAATATAATTGTCCAAAAGGTTGTCATACATGAAGCAGTTGTGGCTGAGCTTGAGCACCAGGCAAACCAGGACAAGGCAATCGGATTCCTGGGGATTGATGAGATAGAGAAACTTAAGCAGCTTTCAGCAGAGATGGGGTTTGAACTTGAGTTCTCTGGCAAGAGGCCTTCTGCTGTTGAGATCAAATACGCAACACTTGGCGAGATTGATGCCCTGATAAGGGAGCTGGCATATGAGATTGGCGCAACCCTTATCACAGCAGACAAGATACAGGCAAAGGTCGCAAAAGCAAAGGGAATAAGCTGCATGTTTGTCGAGTTTGTTAAAGCAAGAAAAACGCTGAAGATTGAAGGATTCTTTGATGAGACAACAATGAGCGTGCACCTGAGGGAAGGGATAAAACCTTATGCAAAAAAAGGCATGCCTGGAAAATGGGATTTTGTATGCATAAGAGAATCAAAACTAAATACTGATGAGATAAAGGATATAGCTACAGAGATAATTGAGGAAGCTGGAATAAGGCGTGATTCTTTTATTGAAATTGAAAGGCCTGGGTCCACAATTGTCCAGCTAGGCTTTTACAGGATTGTCATATTGAGGACACCTTTTTCTGACGGCCATGAAATTACTGTAGTAAAGCCTGTGAAAATGCTTGAACTTGCAGACTATAAGCTTTCAGAAAAGCTGAGCAAAAGGATAAAGGAGCAGGCTGAGGGGATACTTATTGCAGGATCCCCAGGCATGGGAAAATCAACATTTGCCCAGGCGCTTGCTAAGTTCTATGCAGAACAGGGGAAGATTGTGAAGACAATCGAGGCTCCAAGGGATATGGTCCTGCCTGAGAGTGTCACACAACTGGCAATTAGCCACGGCGATGCGCAGGAAGTACATGACATACTTCTGTTATCAAGACCTGATAATACAATGTTTGATGAGATGAGGAACACAGCAGATTTCCTACTTTTTGCTGACTTAAGGCTGGCAGGTATCGGACTGGCAGGAGTTGTGCATGCAACCAATCCAATTGATGCTATACAAAGATTTGTAGGCAGGATAGAATTGGGTGTAATCCCTCAGGTAATTGATACTGTGATTTTCATAAAGAATGGTGAAGTTGAGAAGGTTCTGAACCTTGAGATGACTGTTAAGGTTCCTGCAGGCATGACTGAAGCTGACCTTGCAAGGCCTGTTGTTGTTGTCAATGATTTTGAGACAAACAAGCAGGAGTTTGAGCTTTACAGCTATGGAGAAGAGACTGTCGTAATTCCAGTAAAAGGAGATGCTGGAAAAACTCCAAGCCAGAAGCTTGCTGCAAAATCAATAAAAGATTATTTCAGTCAATTTTCTGAACATGTTGAAGTGGAAGTCATATCTGACAATAAATGCGCAGTCTATGTGCCTGAAAAGGAGATATCAAAGATTATCGGAAAGCAAGGGAAGAGAATCGGAGAGATTGAATCAGAATTAGGCATAAGCATAGATGTTCAGGAACTGAAGCATGAGAATATGGTAAAAAAAGATGGAGAGATTAAGTATGATATGCAGTTCACAAAAAGCTCAATCATGTTCAAGCTTCCTACAAAGTCCCAGAACAAGGACTGCAACATATACATTGATGATGACCTGTTATTGTCTGCAAAGGTAGGCAAAAGCGGAGTCATAAAGATAAAAAAGAACAACAGGATAGGAAAGATCCTGTTCATGGCATTGAAGAAAAGGGAGAATGTCAGGATACTTCTTGTTAAATGAATGATTGCTGATATCTAAATCTTGCTCAATAAGTTATCTATTTTTTCAGTAAACTTTATAAACCACTATATACTCCATTACCTCACACGCGCCGGTAGTCTAACGGCTAGGATAGAGGCCTTCCATGCGATGACCAGAGACCATATGGATCTTTGTTTCGCAAAGACAGCCTTTGATCCGGGTTCGAATCCCGGCCGGCGCATCAGATCCTTTAACAAAAATTTCTTATAGAAACACTTATTAATCCCTACACCAATTACATCATATTATGGCAGAGAAAAACAGGGAAAATGAATGTGTCATGTTGTTCTGCGCGCATAATGATGACAATATAGTAGGCGCAGGAGGATCTATAGCAAAGTATGCTAATGAAGGAAAAAGAGTAATCACAGTAATATTTTCATACGGGGAGATGTCGCACCCTCATCTGAAGCAGAAGGTAATAATAGAGACAAGAGTAGAAGAATCGCACAGGGCGCAGAACATACTTGGCGAAGAAAAGGTAATATACTTAGGCCTGAAAGAAGGCAGTCTGCTGTCTGAAGCAAGAGAAAAAAAAATATACCTTAAAATCCAGAAACTTATAAGCGAATATAGTCCATCAAAGATATTTACGCATTCTATTGATGATCCTCATCCTGACCATCAGGCAGTATACAGGATAGTGGATTCTATACTCGAAGATATTAGCTACAGCGGTGATGTGTATTCATATGATGTATGGACATTGGTAAATATCAGGAAAAGGAATGCACCAAAGCTTGTTGTTGACATAACAAAGACATTCAAACAAAAGGTCAGGGCTTTCAGGGTGCATAAGAGCCAGAAACTTACAATAATGATCCTGATGTGGAGCCTTTATCTTAAGGCTATAATTAATGGGATGAATAATGGAGTGAAGTATGCAGAGGTTTTCTATAAAATAAGATGAAAAAGAGACTTTTGATTGCAACTGACTGCTACCTTCCAAGATGGGATGGCATTGCAAGATTTTTGTCAGAGGTAATACCAATGCTGGAAGATGACTATGATATAACTGTCGTAGCCCCTGATTTCCCTGGCAGCAAGAAAATGGCAGACAAAGAAGAAGTAGTGAGGATTCCATTATCATGGCTTAAGCTAGGGGATTATACATTTGCCAGGTTAAAGAGAAAGAAGATAAAGGAGCTTGTGACAAAGAGCGACATTGTATGGTCTCAGACAATAGGGCCTATTGGAATGCTTGCAATATATTATGCAAAGAAAAAGAGAATTCCAATCATTTCTTATGTCCATTCCTTAGACTGGGAGCTTGCTTCAAGAAGCATATCAAGGCCTTATCTTTCATTAATAATCACAAACCTTGTGAAAATTATAGCACGGTGGCTATACAACAAGGCAACCCTTATACTTGTGCCTTCAAAAGAGGTTGCAAGGATACTCAAATCAAAAAGGATATCCCCTCCAAAAAGAGTAGCCTATATGGGGATAGATACAGAGAAGTTTGTACCTCCTGAGAACAAGGAAGAAGCAAAAAAAAGGGTAGGAATAGACCCTAACCATACAGTAATCGGCTTCCATGGAAGGATAGGAAGGGAAAAAGGCCTTATGACACTTTATAACACTTTCATTAAGCTGCAGAAGGATTTTGAGAATATAACCCTGCTTATTGTGGGTTCAGGACTTGCAGAGATAGAATCCCTATTTAAGTCAGCCATGAACATCAAGCATATAAAATCAGTAGATAATGTTGTGCCATTTGTTCAGGCAATGGACATATATGTGCTGCCTTCCCTTACTGAGACAACATCTCTTTCTACTCTTGAAGCTATGAGCTGCGGATGCGCTGTGCTTTCCACAAAAGTCGGGCTGGTCAGGAAGTATATCAAAGACAAATTCAATGGCTCATTCTTTCCAACAGGGAATGAGATTGTGCTAAGACTGAAGCTCAAGCGGCTGATAGAAAACCCTGAAGTAAGGGATAAGCTTGGAAGAAACGCAAGAAAGACAATAGAAAAGAAGTTCAACTGGGAAAAGACTGAGATAGAGATAAGGAAAGCCATTGAAAGCCTGCAGTGAAAAAAAGATATTCTATGGAAATTTTTCTCAACGAAGTTTCTCGAGAAGGTCGGATTTTGTAATCACTCCATTCAGCCTGCCTTTCTTTGATACAAGGACAATAGGAAAAAACTTAAGGAGTCCTGATACTACCTGTACACTGGCTGTGCCTGATATGACTGGCGGCGAATCTTTCATTATCTCCCTTATGCACCCTTTTTTATTATCCATAACAGCATCAAGTATTATGGACTCAGATAGCATGCCTACTGCATTATTGTCCTCAACAACAGGCAGCTGGGAGATATTATGCTTTTTCATAAGCCTTATCGCTGATTTTATATCTGAATCAGGCCTGACTGATATTATCCTCGGCTGCGCAATATCATCAGCCTTCATTTCAATCTTCTCAGAGATTGTATTAAGCGCTTTAAATATTTTTTTTGCATTTGAATAAGCAGGATCTAGATTGCCAGACTCTATCTTTGCTATAAGGCTCTGCGAAACGTTGGATTCTTTCGCAAGGCCAGACTGTGTCAGGCCAAGCTGTTTCCTTACTTTCTTTATGTTTTGGATTTCCATATCGTAGAATAATCTACAATGATATATATTATTTTTGGAATAATTCATTAAAAGTTGGCTGAAAAGATTATAAGATAAATATTATTGTCCACAAACAGGATTAAGCCTTATTTTTTATGGACAATACACTTGGATTCTGGGGCAGAAAAAGTAAGTAAAAATCAGATGTCACGGAGCACAAGCATCTTCAAAACTCTTGATGTGTTTTTAGAGGGCTCTGCGTCCCCGGATGGGGCTTCCCCCTGCGACGAGCAGGATGTAATTATTGAAGGAGTTTTGACCTGATGATGCTAGTGCTCCTTGAATTGCAGACTTTTTACTTACCAGAAAAAGAAAAGATTATAAACACCAATATCATTACATACATATATGGTGGAACTAATAGGATGGTTAAGAAATCTTGTACAGCTTAAGATACTGATGAAGTTATTGGGAGGCAGGTATGGCAGGATTATCAAGAGCGCTGCAAAGCTGATATTCTCATCTGTTAAACTCATACTTGTATCTATCAATTATCTCACTGCGCTCATACTTATACCAGCCATAGTTTTCTATATAACGCATCTCATAAGCAAGGATTATCTTATACCTGTAATTGTCTCAGTTGCTGCGATTGTAATATACCTTATAATCATGTCAAGTTATTTCAACAAGGGTGTGCATAAATTTGGAGATAATGCAAAAGACATAAAGCAGATGTATCACATAATAAGGATGGAACACAAGCTGACATTGAAATCATTAAAGGATGACATTGCAAATGGAAGGCTCATCACATTCCTTGCTATCATAATAGCATTGGAGTTCATATTCTTCTATAATCTTGCTGCAAGATTTGATTGGAATGCAAACATAAAAAGCATAGTAATGGGATTTGTAGTTGTCCAGATTATTTTTGTGCTTGTTGAATATACAGCATCAGGATATGGAATATTCTCTTTCAGGCTGCCAAAATTAAAGATCCTAAAAAAGGAAAAAAAGAAAGAAGAAAATATTCTGCCTTCAAATTACATGAAAATGGAGGACTTTGATGATCTGATAATAGAAGCAGAACATGAAGAAGATATCGAGAAGAAAAAAAGTAAGGAAGAAGAATAAATTTAAGCATTAATGCATTTAAAATGAAGCCAGATAATCTAATTCCATGGATTCGAAAATATATTCCATCAAAGCTTGGTGATGTTACAGGACAGGATTCTGCTATTGAGCAGATGAGGGAGTTTGCTGGTGATTTCAGAAAACAGAAGAAAAAGGCTGTGCTTCTTCATGGCCCCAGCGGCACAGGGAAGACTGCCTCTGTCCATGCGCTAGCAAATGAGGTTGGTCTTGAGATAATCGAAGTCAATGCAGGCGATGTGCGTAACAAGGAACAGATAATAAAAATAGTAGGCTCTGCCGCAAGGCAAATGAGCCTGTTTTCAAAAGGGAAGATAATACTTCTGGATGAGATTGACGGACTGTCAGGAACAAAAGACAGAGGAGGCATACCTGCAGTTGTCCAGATCATAAAAGATTCTGCATACCCTATATTCCTCACAGCGCAGAATCCATGGGACAAAAAATTCAACAGCCTGAGGAAAAATGCACAGTTGGTCGAATTCTCTCCATTATCGCATAAGGATGTTGCACAGGTACTGACGAAAATATGCAAGAAGGAGAATATAGAAACAGAGGAAGGCTCGCTGATAACTTTAGGAAGAAGATGCGCAGGCGACATGAGGGCAGCAATAAATGACCTACAGACAATATTCATCAGACAAGGAAAGATAACAAAAAAAGCTATTGATGATCTTGGAGAGCGCAACCAGACTGACACTATAATCGAGGCTCTGATGAAAATCTTCAAGAGCACAGATCCCAATATCACTATAACAGCATTGGACAATGTGGATGAGGATCTTGATACTGCAATGCTATGGATTGATGAGAACCTTCCTAAAGAATATGATAAGCCAGAAGACCTTGCAAGGGCATATGACATGCTGAGCCGTGCTGATGTCTTCAGAAGAAGGATAAAAAGATGGCAGCACTGGCGATTTCTTGTATATATAAATGCCCTTATAAGCGCAGGAGTAGCTGTCTCTAAAGACGAGAAGTACAGGAAATTTGTCCAGTATAAGCCTACTGGCAGGATACTCAAGATGTGGTGGGCAAAACAGAAAAACATGAAGAAGAAAGCTATTAGCCAGAAGATTGCTATGCATACCCATACATCAACCAGGGAGATGATAAAGAATATTGATTATCTCCGGGTCATATTCAAGAATAACAAAGATATGGCAGATGCGATAACAGAAGAGATTGGGCTTGATAAGGAAGAGGTATCCTGGCTTAGAAAATGAATTCTTATGCAAAAAATAGGCTGAGACAAATATCATAACCAAAAAATTATATAGAAGTATTCAAATAGATACAAAAATGAGCATAAAAACTATCCAGCAGGTATTTTCAGGATTAAAAAAGCTCACAAAAAAGGAAAAGAATGCCCTTGCTGATTTTGAGCGCAGAATTGGAATTCTTTATAGGCATAAAAAGCAGGTAAGGGAAATAGTAAAAGAGCTGGGAAATTTAAAAAAACAGCTGGGAAACCGCTTTAAGGATAAAGAGAAATTGAGTTCTGCCAGAGATTCTGTTCTTGATAATATAAACAAGCTGTTGTCAGCGCTTAATACAGCATTCTCTTCATTAAAGATTCCAGAGATCATTGAAGATCTTACAAAAGAAGAAGAAACAGCCATACAGAAGGAAATTGATGAAGAATTGCACATATACAAATCATTGAGAGATATGGATACAAACGCTGCAAACAAGCTTGTTCAGCAATTAGCCAAGATAGTCGCTCTCGAGAAAACAGAAAGAGATTTGGTTAGTGAATTTGAGAAGAGGATTAACGACTTCAGAAAAATTCTTGCTTCACAGGCTGAAACTGTGAGGGCAGAGCTGGAACTATTAAGGGATATAAAGGATAAAATTAATGAGGATAAGATCATATCCACAGACATTGACAGCTGGTGTTTTAATCTACAGAATCATCATAAAAACATAGAAAGGCTATTGAAGGCAGAGAAAGAGGTGATTCATGAACCCTTATACAAACTTGTCAGAGATACGCGGCGCGCAACAAGACTTGGAAAGCGCTATTCCAAGGAAAGCGCTATAACAATTGATGACATCAAACAGGACATTCAAACATTCAGCAAGCCGGAAGAATATACTTTTTATTATTCCTCGCTTAGGACCTCTGGGATGCTTCCGGATAAAGCAGCGAAATTCCTTGATAAAGCTATGTATCGCGCAGGAATAGCAGGGGAAGAAAAGAGTTTTGCTGTCAAGGTTCTCAAGAAACTTGCATTCACAGACCAACTGACTAAATTAAACAACCGCTATTACTTCAAAAAAAGGATTAAAGAAATTTTGGATACTGCAATACGAACTAAGGAGCCTTTATATTTCACGCTTTTGATCATGGATATAGATCATTTTAAGAAGTTTAATGACACATACGGCCATGATATTGGGGATGATGTTCTTAAGAATGTTGCAGCTTATATAAGGTCTGTAGCAAAGCGAGAATCAGATATTGTTATCAGATGGGGCGGAGAAGAATTTGTAGTCCTGTTGCGCCCAACTAAAGAAGAGATGGCAAAGTTGAATAAAGCCACTGCTAAAGCTATTTCAATAGATATGGCTAATAGAATAAGAAAAACTGTTGAGGAACAGTCACTGGCGCTTATGGAAGAAATAAATGCAAGACAAAAAGTCAAGCCAATAGAACCTATTCCCAATATTACGATAAGCATTGGGCTGGCAATGTATCCTGAAGACATAATTGAAAGGCTGAGGCTGGACCCTAAGAAAATAAAGATAGTAACAGATATATTACTAAAAAGAGCTGACCGGCGGCTCTATAAAGCCAAAAAAGCAGGCAGAAATTGCATAGTTTTCAGCAGGAAAGGCAGGTATGTCCTTCTACGATAACTCCTCCAAAGTAGTAAAATCCCGAAACATTTATAAATGCTGATTCATTCTTATTAATCTATGGAAGGAAAAGATTATAAGCTTTATTCAGAGATACTTATAGGAAGCCTTGAATCTATGGCTCAAAAGTGTCGTGACAGGATATCTGAAGAGTCAGGTTTATATGATGGGAACTTCACTTATCCAATAAACGCAATTCATAATGGGATTCATGAAATAATAGATATTATTGAAGATATCCAGCAAGGATACCTTAAAGGCAATATCAAAAATCCTTTTGAGCATTTAGTTGAAGAACTTGCAAAATATGAACCCAGGCAGAGCAAGCTTGTAAAAGAAGAGGGCCCTTCTGAATGGTCATATACTGCATTGTATAATCTTAAAGATATTATTTTAGTTAAAATTAGGAATAAAGAATCACCGCAAGAAGATAAGCTTGCAATGCTGATAAAGGATTATTGAGTTATATAATTCAAAAAAATAAAATAAAAAATTTATTCCCAAAGCCAGCCAAAGATACCTTTGCTCTTCTTTTCGTTCTGTGCCAGTTCCTGCAGCCTGTTTTGTTCCAGCTCCATATTCTGGATTTGTTCCTGCATCATCACTTGAACATCTTCAGTGCAATCCTCGCATTTGTCCTTCAACTGCTTTAGTTCCTGAAGCCTTTCTTTATTCTGACTTACTTCCTGGATGATTTCATCTGCTGCGTTTTCATCGCCGCCTGCGAAAAACCTCATAAATTTGCTTCTTGACTGTACAATTTCTTCAGCCCTTATTGTGGCTTGCACAGAATTGTTGAACTGCCTTGCAACCTGGGATACCTGCGGACCAATGCCGCCAACCAAATCCTCCATTGCCAGCAATGAATGGACAGCTAATCTTACCTGATTCTGGTTCTGATAAACTTTCTGCTCATCTTTTCCTTTGCTTTGCAGCTCCATATTCATTGCATTCTGTGTTTGCTGAATCATCTGCTTTGCTTCTGTTACTGTTTGAGCCTTTATCTGCTGTCTTTGCTGGACTATTGCATTGTCTCCAGCTTCATTTTGTGTCTCTTGCTTTATCTGTACTGGCTTACCTTCTCCTAGCGCCTGTATGTCTTGGTCCTCGGATGCATTTTGTTCAAGGCCTGTACCTGGCTCATGAATCCCCTTCTGATTTACAGCATAAACTAATGAAGCTGCAAATACAAAAACTATTAAAAGAGTAATTATTTTTTTCATAGTGATCACCTCATAGGCTATATAATTTTAAAGTATTTATATTTTTCTGTTCCAACATAAACCTCTCAAAACAGCATAAAATCCTATAACAACATTTTTAAACTCCACTATTTTCCATAAGGCACATGACGATTAATATAGATGATATGGCTGCATTTTGCAAGAGAAAAGGTTTTATATACCCCACAGCAGAGATATACGGTGGATTAGCAGGATTCTTTGACTATGGCCCTTATGGCGCAGATATGAAGAAGAATATAAAGCAGAACTGGTGGAAGACTTTTGTGCAGTCAAGAGAAGATATTGTAGGGATTGACGGTTCTATAATAACTAATCCTAAAGTCTGGGAAGCATCAGGCCATGTGGGCTGCTTTGCAGACATAATGGTGGCATGTTCAAATGACAAGTGCAGGAATAAAGTGCGGGCTGATCAGTTCATAGAAGAGAATCTCAATTTTCCTGCTGACGGGGTGAAGGCAGAGACCATAAATGCTATCTTTGCTGAGAACAAGCTTGTATGCCCTAAATGCAAGTCAAAATTCCTTCCTGCAAAAGATTTCAACCTCATGTTCTCAACACAAGTAGGGCCTGAAGAAGAGAAGGAAAATACAGCTTACCTAAGGCCTGAGACAGCCCAGTTAATATTTACCAATTTCAAGCTTGTTGTCGAAAATGCAAGAATGAAGCTGCCTTTTGGTATTGCGCAGATAGGAAAGGCTTTCAGGAATGAGATATCTCCAAGAGGATTCCTGTTCAGATGCAGGGAATTTGAACAAATGGAAATAGAATATTTTGTCCATCCAGATGCATATGACAAATGCCCTTATATTGATGAAGCACTTGATTATGAGGTACAGTATATAGATGCAAAAATGCAGGAGAAAGAAGGAGAGAATGAGCCTGAAAAAAAAGCAAGTATGAAAGAGTTGCTTGAAAAAGGAATAATAAAGACACAATGGCATGCATATTGGCTTGCTATCAGCAACAAATGGTTCACAGACCTTGGAGCAAATCCTGACAATCTTAGGATAAGGCAGCATATTGCAACAGAAAAAAGCCATTATGCTCTTGACACATGGGATTTTGAATACAATTTCCCATTTGGCTGGAAAGAGCTGACAGGAATAGCAAACAGGACTGACTTTGACCTAAAACAGCATATAGAGCACAGCAAGCAGGACCTTTCATTGTATGATGAAGAATCCAAGAAGAAGATAATCCCTCATGTCATAGCTGAGCCTTCTTTTGGCGTGGACAGAGTATTCCTCGTGCTTATGTTTGATGCTTATGAAGATGACAAGAAAAGAGGAAATATTGTGCTTAAGCTTGATCCAAAAATTGCTCCTGTAAAGGTAGGGGTGTTTCCTCTAGTCAATAAGCTAAATGATGATGCAAGAAAGATATACCTGATGCTTAAGGATAATCTTGTTGTGCAGTATGATAAGTCTGGGAGTGTTGGAAGGAGATATGCCAGGGCAGATGAGATTGGTATTCCTTACTGCATAACTGTTGATTTTGAATCAAGGGATGATAATTGCGTGACTGTGAGGGATAGGGACACGACAAAGCAGATAAGGGTAAAGATTGATGATCTCAGGGATACTATCAGCAAACTGTTGAATAAGGAGATTGATTTTGAAAAAGCAGGCAGGCTTGTTGAAGAGAAAAAGAAAGCATAATTATAACGAAAATTTGACAATTTATTGATCGCAAATCCTATCCCCACCATAAATGGTGGAGTATTACGGATTTGCATTATAGATTATCAAATTTTTGGAATCCAAAATTTCGCACTGAAGTGAGGGGTATTAAACCCCAATAAAATTTCTTGCGAAATTTTCGATAAACATATAATAATAGGAGTTGATAACAATGGCAATAAAAGATTTAGAAGCAAGGCAGGGAAATGTTGATATGATAATAGAGATAGTAGAGAAAGGCGATGTAAGAGAGTTCCAGAAATTCGGCAATGCAGGAAGAGTGTGCAACTGCAAGGGAAAAGACGAGACAGGAACAATCAGCCTTACACTATGGAATGAAGATATTGATAAAGTAAACCAGGGAGACAAGGTCCATATCAAGAACGGCTGGGTAAACGAATGGCAGGGAGAGCTTCAGCTTTCTACAGGAAAGTTCGGAACAATAGAAGTAATAGGCACAGATTCAGCAGAGACAGTAGATGAAGCAGTTGAAGAAGAGCTGCTGAACAATCCTCCTTCTTCTGATAAGGGCAGCCATATTCTGACTGAAGATGAGAAAATGGAAGAAGAGCTTATCAATGAGCTTGGCGCAGAAGAAGAAGTAATTGATGAGCCAAATGTTGCTGAAGATAAGAAAGCAGGCGTGTAAGCCAATATAGGATATATTACCGCCTATAAAATCTTCCAGATGTTGCAATAAAGACAGCTAATATTGCAAACATCAATGCAAGAATAAACAGTAAGTCTGATATATCAAATATTATTTTTTCTCTTACTTCTTTTTCAGCCGGGATTGTCACTGCTGCAGGAATCTCTTCTTCTGGCTTAACTTCATAAGGCTTTTCCTCTTCTGGCTGCTGCTCTGCAACAGGCACTGAAGACAGGCTCCTAACATAATCACAAGACCTTGTTACAACAGGAGGCTTGTAGTTTTCAGGGCAGTTTCCAAGGTTCAGACAGCTTCTTTTCTGCACACCTTCAGGAAGGCATCCAGTCCATGGCTGGCACTCCCACCTGTAGTGGCATCCTATTACACGGCTGTCATCCAAAGGCGCAGGAGGTTTTCCTGGCGAAATTGGGTTTACAGTAAGAGTGATGTTGTTGCTAGCCCTGCTGTTAGGACCGTCTGATGCATAGAATATTATATGCCTTATTCCAATCCATCCATTGTCAGGAGTAAGTTTTGCAAATCCTGTTGACTGACTGATATCTATCATTATATTGCTTATCTGGGAATTAGAGAATTGCAGAGGAATATTCTCTGGGTCTGAGAAATAATCATAAAGATTTATTGTTATTGATTCATCCTGCTGCCACTGCTGGTCAGGAATTGTCGTAAGCAAAGGAGCATCATTCCTGACTGTAAGTTCTATTGTTCCTGAGCCGGCAACTGATAATCCAGTTATGCCCCTTATATCAGGTGAGAACAGAGAGACAAGCAGCAAAGACTGGCAAATAACTAAAACAATGATAAGCCCAAATATCTCATTATTTGTTATCTTTGCCATCTGTAAAAACAGACCTCCAGCTTTCCCTTATAATTTCCATATTCTGCATCATCAGGAACATTTACAGTAATTGCAACCTCTTTCTCCTGATTTGCTTCCATGACTTCAGTTTTTTCATAACTAAGCCAGTCTGTAAATTCGCCCTCTGCTTCAAGCGCAACCTTTCTCCTTATGCCATCATTTGCAATCCTTATCATCTTTGTCGCGCTGTTCCCTGGCCTGACTCCAGCAAAATAGATTGAATCTGTATCAACATTTATGGAAGTCGTGTTCCCTACCTCCAGATACATGTCAAATGAGTAAGTATCAGCCACCATAGATGTCTTAAATATCAGGAATGCAAACCCAAAACTGATTACAATTGCGAACACTAAAATAAGCCAAAATCTTCCAGCTCTCAATTCTCATCCCTCCAGGACATTATCATTTTCTTCTGGCTCTCCTGACTTTCTTCACTGTCTTCTTTGGCCGGCCTGCCAGCCTAGTCAACAATACAACACAGGCCAGGATTACAATGGTCAATATTGCTGCTGAAACAATCCAGAAGATGAATGCTGAGCCTTCAGGATAAACCGGCCTCTCAAGCTTTGCCTCCTTCTGCGGGCCAAAAGATATCATCTTCTCTACGGTCTTATCTCCAAAATAAAGGATTATTCTTGCTTCATACTCTGCCTCGATTTTTTCTCCAATCTCCCAATATGCAGTAAGGCTCTCTTTTGCAAAAGCAGGGACAGCAAGAGAACTTGTCCTTATCACTTCTACTGTATTGCTGTCATATAGGATTACTACATCTGCATATACATCAGGTATCTCCTGGCCCCATTCGCTTTTTATGTCTATAAGGAATTTTCCTATATTATTTGGCTTTATATTCAGCGATTTTATGCCTGTGATATCAATAAACTCATCACCTATCCTGAAATGCTGCTTGTCTGCAGCAGGCTTGTCTCCGTCATAATCAACCATGGCAGAGATAATATATTTTCCATGGGCTGCATCTATAGGCACCTGCCAATACCCTCTTAATTCACCTGCATCCATGGGATTAAGCGTTTCTATCTTTGTTGTACTTATGTGGGCATATTCAGATGAATCAGGCGAGAGTATAGTAAATATGCTGCTTATGTCCTTTATGCTCTCACCCCCATAGTTATATGCATTAAGAGTAAAAAAAAGCATCTGGCCAGGCATAACTGATCCCATAGGTGGGAACTTGACTTCAAGATACCTTCCTGTATAAGGCACTTTGACATTAATATGCATGATTACAGCCCCTTTTGCGCCAAAAGCTGCCCCGGTTTTAAGGAATTCTTCTGGAGGAGTTATCTCTTCAATATAAAGGCTTGAAGAATAAGTCCCTGGAGCCATAGACTCAGGATATGTTATTCTTAAATTGAATCTCTTTTTGCTGCTGCCAGGAATAACACTTTCTGTTTCACTTAAATATGTATAGTTCTCAAGAGGCCCAGCAATGAAAAGCCTGACATGCGCATCATCACTATTCCTGTTCTCACCAAAGAACTCTATTGTCCTTGTATCTCCAGGCTCATAAGCAAGAGTCATTGAACTCGGGCTTACTCCTATCCCATATACAGCGCAAGAGAATATAATTAAAAGTATTAAACAGGATAATTGCAGCAGGAATCTCTTATTTATGTGTCTATGATTCATACAATAGGATATAAAAACTAATCATATAAAAATATATCCCTTGGAAATAAAAACATTTAAATAAATTCCAGATAAATTAATTATCAATGGCATTATTTTATAAAATCAGAAGATTATTATTCATGCCTAAAGAAATCAATCAAATATTAGCGCAGCATATTAAGGAATTAGATGAGTTAGGACTTGTTCCAACAGATTGGGTCTGGCATAAGGATAAAATTAAGTCACTTGAAAAGATTGACGAGCAATTGATTTATGATCTTGTCAATCTTCATAAGCAGTATAAAGATGTTCCTGAAATTTTTGAAAATGCTATATATATTCTAAAGACACTTCACAATGATTTAGAAGCCATGCTAAAGCAGGGAGCTTCTGGCACAGAGAAGAAAGAAGCTGAGATTGTCAATAATTTAATCACTCAGCTAAAAAATCTGCTAAAAAGCAGAATATTAAAATCCGGTGAAAGTAAAAAAAGGCTTAAACAACTTCAAGAATGGAAGTTTGATGTTGGTGAATATCCTGATTTAGCAGAATTTCTTATAACACACTGGCATGGTACAAAAGAAATGACAAAAGCAGCAGGTAGAGATGTAAACGAATTGTTTAGATATGGTCTGCCAGCTGTTAAGAACATCATAAATGAAAAAACCTGGCCAGGATTAATAGAAATGGCAAAAGCAGCAGATAAGAATGTATACTTTTTGTTCGCATACGGTCTGCCAGCTGTTCAAAAAGCAGGTATTATAAACGAAAAAAGCTGGTCTGGATTAGTTGAAATGGCAAAAGTAGCAGGTGAAAATGCAGACGATTTGTTCAGATACGGTCTGTCAGCTGTCAAAGACATAATAAATGAGGGGACATGGCCAGGATTAGTTGAAATGGCAAAAGTAACAGGTAAAAATGCAAGCAATTTGTTTTTCTATGGTCTGCCAGCTGTCAAAGACATAATAAATGAGGGGACATGGCCAATCATTACTCAAAGATTTATTGAGATTTGCAAATATTGCAAAGGAACTGAAGAGCAAATATTCATAAGATTTGAGAATTTAGAACCTTTATTTACTCACTTTGGACCTGACCTCTTTGATGAGCTTATAATACCCACAGTAAAAGCGCAGAAAGGTAGCGCATTCCTTTGCTTTGAAAGCTTTGGCAAGATAGGTATGGATGCATTGCAAACAAAAGATGACCTTGAACTGCTTAGATTCATAGTTGAAAAGAAATCAACAAGAGCAAATGACATTTTTGTCCATATAATCATTGCAGGCATTAAACATGGAGCAATCGAAAAGCCGCTGTCAAAAGAAGCAGATATCATAAAAGAATTCATGAGGTCTGCTCCATCATATCTACTTGAGCTATATGTTGAATTCAGGAATATTTACAAAGGTAATCTTACTGACAAGCATCTGCATTATGAGAACCTGTTTAAAGATATAAGGCAGGTGAAAAAAGATATAGTCGATGGTGTATTGACAAGAGATTATAATAAGAATTTAGTCATTGGAGTATTATACTCAGTGTTCAGCCCTGAAGTGACTATAGAAAGGAGCAAATACAAAGAAATACTGGATAATCGGCAGGACAGGCAGCAAGATATACCATCTGCACTAAACAAAATAAGCAGGAAGAAAGTAAGCATTTCAAAAGGAAGCTATGTGCTTAAAGGCGAGCTTGACACATCATCATGGAATAATCTTGTTGAAGCAGTAAATGAAATAAACAGGAAAAGGATAGATATTAATCCTGTGCAATTAGGCATGAATCTGATAGCAGAATACAGGGAAGGAACATTAAGGAAAAAGCAGAAAGAGTATCTCAGATATATCTATACCTTTGATGTCAATAATGGGAATTCTCTGCCTGATTTCAATGCAAACCATGAAACTCTGATAAAATACAAAGAATTCATAGGAGACAGGCTGAAAAATGACCTAATCTTTTCTCTGCTTTCAAAAGCCCAGCAGGCATATCCACAGAAATTTAATGCTTTATTAGGAAGCTCAAAAGCAGATTACAGGAGATTGGCAAAGACTTTGTTTGGGCTGTGGAAGTCCAAAGCTGAAAGCAAGGAAAAGAGGATAAAATCAATATTGGAAAAGAACGGGTTATATGCAGATAAGATAGAATGGAAGATGAATATAACAGCAGATGAAATCAATTCATGGCTCAATTCCTTGTCTGCAAATGTGATTGAAAAAAGCATAATCCAAAAGATATTCAATGAGCTTTACGGGGAAAAATATGCTGTGATGCAAAAAGAGATTGAAAAATTTGAATTCAAAAGAGAAGGAAAATCCCTGTTTGGAAAGCCTTTCAGATTTGTCCTGTCAAAAAGAAAGCTGCACTCATGCTCAATGTTTAACATGGGATTGTGCATAGCTCCTGATGATAAGCTATGGAACTCAGAAGACATGTGGCAGATGATCATATTTGATGAAGAAGATAATGCATGCGGCGGTGTAATATACAGGACAATTAAGGAGGATGGGAAGTATTATCTTACAGCATCAATCCAGCCGTCAAATTCAATGTTATCTTCAGTGTCACTGCAGCACCTGTATGCAAAAATAATACAGTTTTCCATGCTTATGGTCAAAATTCTTAAATACCAGAATCTGCTGATATCAACAAACTCAATAATCCACTCAAACAGAGGCTCAATTCAATCCGCAATTTCTTCCATGAATTATCCAAAGATAAAATTAAAGCATAACTATGATTTCTCATATTCTCCTTATCATCACAAGTATCAGGAATTTTATATTGTTAGTTAAACAAGATGATGAACTACATGTAATTCAACAGGGTTGCTTTTTATCTGGTTGTGAGAAATGGAACATTGAAGGAATTCAACACAAAAATATAAATACTAGTGACATAAAAATAATAATTTATGGATGCTTTTGAATGTATACAAAAAAGGCGATCAGTAAGGAGATTCCTTGATGTTCCTGTCGAGATGGAAAAGATAGGCAAGATACTTAATGCTGGCAGATTAGCGCCATCAGCAGGAAATCTTCAGAACTGGGGTTTTATCATAGTCAATGATCCTGGAAATAAAAAGGCAGTTGCAGAAGCATGCCTTAGGCAGATGTGGATGTCTGCTGCTCCTGTGCTTATAGTCGTGTGCGCCCAGTCAGAAAAAAGCTCTAAATTCTATGGCCTGAGGGGCGAAAGGCTGTATAACATCCAGAACTGCTCAGCTGCTGCAGAAAACATGTTGCTTGCAGCCACAGCACTTGACCTTGGAAGCTGCTGGGTAGGAGCTTTCGAGGAGGACATGCTCTCAACAGTATGCGGCATCCCTGCTGAAGCAAGGCCGCAGATGGTGATAGCAATAGGATATGCTGCAGAAAAACCTAACATGCCGACAAAACATATACTTGAAAAGATGGCTTTCCTTGAGAAATATAACAACAGGATCAAGGATATTGATATTACTCTTGGATATACCAGCAAGAGTGTACGCAAGGCTGTTGATAAGACTAAAGAAATTATCGAAAAGATGCATAAGAAACTAAAAAAAGAATAAGATTAATGGTTGGTAATTTCTAGTAAGTAAAAAGTCAGATATAACGGAGCACAAGCATCTTCAAATCTTGATGAGCGTAGCTCATTAAGAAGTTAGAGAGCTTTGCTCTCCAACTACTCTAGATGTGTTTTTAGAGGGCTCTGCGTTCCCGAATGGAGCGACCCCTCGCGACGAGCAGGAGGGAAAATCAATGGAGTTTTGACCTGATGATGCTGGTGCTCCTTGAGTAGCAGACTTTTTACTTACTATTTCTAGAATGATTTTTAAACTCAGGCTAATTAACTAATTCTATTGCCCCTGTGGTCTAGTCTGGATATGATACAGCCTTGCGGAGGCTGCTACCCGGGTTCAAATCCCGGCAGGGGCGTTTATTCCTTTATAGCTATCGTGGCAGGGCTTTTCCTGCCGAATATTGGGCCGTCTTTTACAATAAATCCTGCTTCTTTCAGGTTCTTTCTTACAATAGTTGCGCAGGAATAAGTTGCAAGTACAGCTCCTTTGTTCATTATCCTGTATATATCATCAAAGAATTCTCTGGTCCATAACTCAGGGCATCTTTTAGGAGAGAATGGGTCAAGGAACACTGCATCAAATTCGCTGCCTGCCTGTTTTATTGTTTCTCTTGCATCTCCAGGGATTATTTTTATCTTCAGATTCTGCCCATCATATTTCAGGACTTTGGCTGCTTGTTTTATTATCTTATAATCTTCTTTATATCTTTCAGGGACTTCAATCTCTGAAATCTTTTCTAATATATTTTTATCATTTTCTAATCCGATAATCTCTAACTTTTTTGAAAAACTGATAGCAGCAAGAGAATTATATCCTAATCCAAAACAGACATCAAGTATTTTAATCCCATCCCTTACCTTACAAGGCTTTGCAAACTTCACAAAAGCCTCTTCTATAGCTCCAACTGTGTGGGAATGGTAATGCTCCTGGTATTTTTCATTGAATAAGGTTATTGAGTTATCCCTTGTAATTACTTGTTTCATTTTCTTTCCATCTGTTTTTTTGCTTTTTGTTTTTTGCTGGTATTTCTCAAGGCTAAGCTGGCCTACTCTTTTTCCTTTCGGCACTTTTTCCTTATCTATATGCACTCCTACCTGCTCTTTTACACTTATCGCTGCTGCCCTTCCGATTAGCTGGACTAATGTAGTTATGGATGCTTCTTTTACATCACTGATTATCTTTATCTTATTGTTAAACATCTTTCTTGCCCTGACTCTTCCAATCCTCTTCAGCTTAAGCAATGTGAGAAGCTCTTCTTTAGCTCCGTGCTTTATCCTGAGCCTCAGCTTGTTTATTTCCTTGATAAGAGGCTGGAAATGACTCAGCCTTGCAAGCTCTGCAGATGCATAGAGCAGCCAGTCAGCAGTGCCAAGCTTAACTCTTATCTCACCAGGGGTTATTTTATACTTCTCAAGGAGGAATTCTTCATCCTTCTCCTCTATCCAGTCATTGAAAAAAAGCGCTGTCTTGACTGAATTAAGAAAATCACTATAAGATTCGTCAAACATTGAAGGCTCATCTGCAAGAAGACAGCTTCCATACTTCAAGAGCTCTTCCTGTATTTCTTCCTGCTCTTTTATCCTTACTTTCAACTGCGGCCTTATCTCAAGAGCGCTGGATACCATCTGGAGGAATGAGAAAGCGTGAATTGGTTTGGCAATAGCTGTCTTTAGGCATTCTATTATCTCATGCGCTGTCAAAGGATCAATATATATTTCTGCAACCCTTTTTCCTGCAGGAGTTGCTGTGTATCTTATGCCCTGCTCTTCTTCATTTTTCACTGCTTTTTGCAGGTCTGCAGCAGAAATGAAATCCTGCTGACCAGCATTGTTCTGCGATCCAGATGAGCTCAATGAACTCAAAAACTTCCACTCTTCAAGCCTGGCAAGCATCCTTGCGATAATCTCATTCAGACGCGCCATATCCTGGAACTGGTATGCCCAAAATGTCTTTTCAAAGAAATCTATTATCTGCTTCTTTGTCCTTACGAAATTTCCGGCTATTAATGAGAGAAGATATGTCCTTAGCACAGGCTCTACTGCAAGCTTTGAATAGATATCCTCTGGCTTTCCATAGATATATCTTTCAATAATCTCATCCTTTTCTACAGGAGATTTGCATATTGCTATCGCTTCCCCCCACTTATCATATCTCGGCCTTCCTGCCCTGCCAGCCATCTGAAGGTATTCTAATGTAGGGATATACTTCAGACCGTGAATTCCGAATCTCCTAAGATCTTTGAGGATTGTTCGGAATGCTGGCAAATCCAATCCTGCTGCCAAAGTTGGCGTGCAGCATATTATCTTTATTATTCTGTCTTTAAACCCAGTCTCAACAATATCTCTTTGCGCAGTAATCAAGCCAGCATGATGGAAAGCAATCCCTTTTTTTATGCATCTTGCAAGGCGATGGCACTGCTTAGTAGGCCTGCTAAGTGATTTCAATGCTTTTTCTGAAAGCTTTTCAAGGACAGGTATATCAGCAGATGGTGGCTTTACCTTTTTGCTAATATCTTCTGCAGCTTTTTCAGCGCTCCTTTTTGTATTTGCAAACACCAGAGCCTGCTTGCCTTTTTCTAATGTATCTAATGCTATGTTTATAGTAGGGTCTGAGGTTATCTGCTTTATTGGAAGCTTTTCCATCATACATAAAGAATAGAAGAGGATTTATAAAAGTGATGGGAGAAACTAGCAAAAGATTAATAAAAGGCTATTCACTTTCACTAGATATGGACGAAAAAGCATATGACCAAAGATATGGGATTGATTCCTCTAGTTCAAATGTCAAATCATTTCATGCCTCAAGAAGGATGTTTGCAATCAAAGATAATACATTATACTTAGCTTCCGAAAAAGTAACATATTCACATGCAAAATGGTTTGAACTTGAATGCTGGATGAACTCTAAAGAGGATTCTTTAATGACTACCCTTACAAGAGGATATTTTGATTCAACAGGAGTATATTTCTATAAAGGCTATGATTTTATTATTGATGAAGCATGTGAAAAGGAAATGTTTTCAAATTTAGCCACATTGGTTAATGCCGCATCTATTAATACAGATACCCATCTATTTGGAGGAAAAATAAAACAAAAAAATGAGGGTGAATGGCCTAACAGAAAAGATTATGGCCCTATTAACAGATTACTGTGAAAATAAAAAATGATAAAAAGAGCTATGGCAAAGTTATAGGCAATCTTATTGAAGACTCTCCAGAAATAAAGAAGCAGATACTACAAGCTGAAAAGGAATTTAAAGAAGGGAAGTTCTATACGCATGAACAAGTAAAAAAGGAGCTTGGATTATAGATATATCCCTTGATTTATCCAGACAATCAATCCAGCTCAATAACATTAGTAGTATCCAGCTTTACACCTATCTTCCTGAAATCAACAATCTCTTCAAGCTGTGTTCTTGTTATTTTCATGAATTTATGGTAATTATTTATTTTCAATTTCCTAAGAACAAACTGGAATGTGTTCATATGCGTCCTCAGAAGAAGACCCATAATCTTATGCTTGCGTATGCATTTTCTGCAAATGAACTCAGAACCAACTACTTCAATCCATGTCTCTTCCTTGCCGCAGTTATCGCATTTCATTTAAAAAAAGAATTTTAAATAATAATATAAAAATGTTTTTGTTTTGGGTAAGTAAAAAGTCAGATATAACAGAGCACAAGCATCTTCAAAACTCTAGATGTATCTTTAGAGGGCTCTGCGTTCCCGAATGGAGCGACCCCTCGCGACGAGCAGGAGGGGAAATCAATGGAGTTTTGACCTGATGATGCTGGTGCTCCTTGAGTAGCAGACTTTTTACTTATTGTTTTGGAACTGCCTGCGGATACCAATACCATCAAAAATTGCCTTGCAATCCTTTATGAGGTTTAGCATCAATATTATTTCTTAGCTGCGCCAAAATAACCGTATCGCTCTCTCATCTGGATTGTCTGGCCGCAGGTTAACTCTCCCTCAGGACATTTGCCTTTTGTGCATCTAGGACCTGCCCGATCATACGTATATGGCAGGTTCTCTCTCAAAATTTCTTGTATTGCGACTGCCCTGTCTCTTATTTCCCACTGTGCGCAGTTGCATGTCCTTTGTTCAAGTATTGCCTTATCATTCCTTGCATTAGATCCAGTGACTACGTTTACTCCGTCTGCATTAAACAGGAGATAGCTTGCTGCTGCATCCAAACCTGCATCTATCAATTCCTTTCTTAAAATCTTTGTTTCATAGACTGTCTGCCTGAATCTTTCATACATTTCACTGTTCGCAGCAACTGTAGGCGGCACAAATACATCTCTGTCAACAGGTATTTTTTCAAAAGGCTCACGGACTTCACTTTTTAATCTATGCCTTTCCCATTGATGATAACTTGTTAAAGATTGTTGAGTGCCAAAACTTGCTCTTGCATGTTCTGCGATTGACTCATGATTATAACCTAAAACCTTGTTTGAAATTTTCTCAGCTCTGGCATCTGCTTCCTCAGGACTCCATTTTGCGTAAACAACAGATGGGGGCTTTGAATGCGTTGAAGTTACTCCACCTAAAGCAACCCTATGGACAGGATTTTGGAATCTATCAAATAAAATAACTTCATCTTTGCTAATCTGATCAAACATTGGCTTAAAACGTGTATAAATTATCTCAGGATCTCTAAGATTTTTGTTGCTTAAGAAATCTAATACATTCTTAAATTCTTCCATTTCAAAAGAATTTATGAAATCATATGCAAGAGTATATACTTCCCGCTGGGGGTGTTCTTTTAGCAGTCTTGCAAAGTTTATTGCCTTTTCACCAGACATAGTCACCAGAATATTTGTTGTTGTGGCAATAGGCAGGATGTATCGACCGTCTTCAATAGGAATTCCATGCACATATTTCTCAGGTCCAGAACCTCTCCCTCTAAGCTCACCCTCCTTTTCCCGGGTCATCTCATTATAGAAAGAGAATATGCTGGACATTAAGCTTTTATATTTATCTTCAAATTCTGTGTCCACTATTTCACTCGGAGTTACAAATGAACCATCACCCATAGCGACATAACGCTGGCTTTGCTGCGTATATGAATCAAAAGATTCACAAATAACATGGGATAAAAGCCTTGATCCTTCTTCAACAGAAAAAGAAATGTTCACTGGTTTCATAATTTCATTAAATGTCCTTTCATTCATCCTTGAACCTGGAAAACTTTTGATAATTTCATCTAACTGCTTAATTTGATCTTTACTGCACTCAAATAGATTTAATTTCATCTTATCCCCCCATAGTTTCATAAGAAATTCTAAAAACAAGGAAGTTTTTAAAGGTTATGGTTATTGCTTCTTAAGAATAGTAAAGTGTTAATTATAAAATCCTTATCTTCCCTTTCTGCCAGTCCTGTATCATCATTCTTGCTACAGTCATCACATCAGGCTTGTCGCCTTTCAGAAGCTTTTTCTTCTTTATCGCTATCCTTTCAAGGCTTTCTTCGCTGTCCTCTCCTGGCTCCACTTCATAATGTATTTCCACAGCTCCTTCAAGGCTATCTATCAATGCCATTGCATCAATGTCAGGATTCTTCAGCCTTGCAGCATTCAGCGAACCGATCAATGCAAGCTTTGTCTCGTCATTTCTCCTAAAAGGTACGACTCCAGGCGAATCCATGAGCATTATCCTTCTTGTTGCTTTTACTTTTTGTAAACCTTTTGTATATCCGCTGGTTGAAGATACAGGGGCAGAAGCTTTGCCTTTAAGCATATTTATTACAGAACTCTTGCCTGTATTCGGGTAGCCGACAACACCGACTGTCACAAGCTCCTTGTCAGCAAGACGGAGGATAAGCTCTCTTAATATCTTTGATCCATAATGCTTAACAGAAGATACAAATACGCAGTTCTTCATCTGTCTTTTTTTCCTGTCAAGAGATCTCTTCTCAACCAGGTCTGCCTTATTGATGACATAGATCAGTTTTTTTCCTGCGAGATCTATTTTTTTTTCAAGCTCTGGATTCCGAGTCTCGTCTACAAGCCTTGCATCGAGCACCTCAAGAAGTATATCAGAGTCCCTTATCAGCCTGTTGACGATCTTCCAATAGTTTACCATAGATGGGAAGAATAAAAGAAGATATATAAAATCTTGGTTTTCCAGAGATAATGAAATTCTTCAATGAAGTGGTACAATATTTAAAACAGAATGATTATATTGACTAAAAACTGACTGCAACAACATCTCTTTGTATTGCTGATATGCACTTATTCACCTTATCGAGAAGCTCGTAATCTGATGTTGAATGCCTTATCTGCCTCAGCATGTCTATTATCTGCCTGAACATCCTGATATAATCTCCTTCTGCCAATGATGATAGCTCAAGAAGGCCTCCAAAATCTCCTCCTTCTGTCCAGTGCTTAACAATTAAGGTCATATGCGTAACATCATTCGAGTCAATATGCTTAATCACATAATTACTCCTTGACATCGCGCGCATGATGTTCTTCACATGGGTCTTGTCCATGAGTTTTTCAAACTTCACACCTCTTCTTTTCTCATAATTGATTGCAGCTATCATTATATTGAGCTCAGTCACGCTTAATCTCTCATAGATCTTATTGAAGAATATCTCGCTTATAAGCAGCTCGTTTGCATAGATTCTTGTTGCGAATCTCCCTTTTTCTGTAAGCTGATTGTCAAAGATATAGCCCATAGCTGTTAATTTCTTAAGAAGCCTGTTGTATGTCGCCATTATCCTTACCTGCTTCTGGCCCTTCTTCCTGAGGAAATAGTCAAAATTGCTCTTCAGTATCCTCTGGATATCTTCCCAGCTGTGCTTGTCAACAAGATTCAGCACTGTATTTATTGTAAGCCTGAATTGAGAGATTATAGGGTCAACATCTTTTGAAGTGAATTTCTCAATCTTATTTATATCATCTTTCTGCCTGTCAAATATTGCGATTGCATAGCCGACCTTGTCAATCCCTCTTCTTCCAGCTCTTCCTGCAAGCTGGAAATATTCTTTTGAATAAAGATACCTGAAACTGACTCCGTCATATTTTGTCAGTGTATTGAAGCATACTGTCCTTGCAGGCATGTTTATTCCCACTGCAAATGTCTCTGTCGCATATAATACCCTGATCAGACCAGCTCCGAAAAGGCTTTCGACAATCTCCTTAAGGTTAGGCAGGATTCCTGCATGATGCACAGCTACACCTTTTGAGACAATCTCTTTCATGAATCTTACAGAATCCATACACTTTATATTTGGATCAAGAAGGTTGTTGAATATTGCGATAATCTCAGCTTTTTCTCTTCTGGTGGTGAAATCAAATTTTTTGGACAGTTCTTTTGCTTTTTTTTCGCATGCTATCCTGGAAAATGTAAAGAATATTGCAGGCAGCAGCTCCCTGTCACGAAGATCCCTAACCAGGTCTATGTGCGACGGAGGCGCAATATATGGCTTTCTTCTTCTGCTCTTTCCTGTTATGTACTTATAATCAGGATACCTGTCAAGCTCTTTTACATTCTTCATCTTCTGTATATCCATTATGCCATGCTCCTTGTCATACAGGTAATGCTTAAGCGGAACAGCACGTTTGTTATATCTTATAACATCAACCTTGTGATTTTTTATCGAACTTATCCATTCAGCGAATTCATGGGCATTTGGGATTGTTGCAGAAAGCGCAAGGAACCTTATATGGTCTGGAGAAAAAATGATAGACTCTTCCCATATCGTGCCGCGCTCTATATCACTTAGGAAATGGATCTCGTCAAAGATAACATAGCTTAAATACTCTATGCATGGATCATTTGTAAGAAGCATGTTCCTATATATCTCTGTTGTCATCACAATAACCTGGGCATTGGGGTTTATCACGACATCACCAGTCATTATGCCCACCATGTCTTCGCCATAGTCTGACTTGAAATCCCTGTATTTCTGGTTTGACAGAGCTTTGATTGGAGCAGTATAGATTATTCTCTTACTCTGTTTTATGAACTTGTCAATCGCATAGTCTGCAATGAGTGTCTTGCCAGTGCCTGTAGCAGCGCTGACTACAACAGAATTGTTCTTCTCTATCGAATGGACAGCATCTTCCTGAAACTTGTCTAATGTAAATCCTTTGAACTCCATAGATTGATGTAATTTATAGAGATATATAAAGGTATGTGGTTTTGGTATGTAGAAAGTCAGATGTCATGGAGCACAAGCATCTTCAAAACTTGGGATGGGTTATTAGAAGGCTCTGCTCCCCCGTAAGGGACAACCCCCAGCGACGAGCAGGATAAAGAAAAGGATTAAGTTTTGACGGATGATGCTGGTGCTCCTTGAATAGCAGACTTTTTACATCCTTGTTATGATATAGCCTATCATATTGTTTAAACAGTTCCACCATGATAGAAAAGGATATAAATCTCCTGACCCCTGTAAAGAATTCTCTCAACACCCCTGAAACTTTCAATATCCCCTTCATATTCATTGATATATTCAAAATCAGAATGTTTTAATCTTGCTGGTCCTCTGAACGGACATTTTTCTTTAACCTGCCTCAACGCTCTTTTTAGGAATCCATAAACCTGTTTAGCAGCTATTTCTTCAGAAGTTATCTCTCCATCATAATTCATTACCCAGATTAATCTTCCATCTTTCCAGACAATCTCTTCTCCCACAAATGGATTATATCCATAGTACCTATCTCTATATCTGAACCCTTCTTTTTCATAGACTACTTCCTTGCTGCCATCTTTAAGGATTTTTTTATTACCTATTCCTGCACTGGCATAAGTATTGATTTTGGCTTTAACAAGGAATTCAGATAATTTCATATGCATTAAGAAAAATATCTTATATTTAAAACAATGGATTTCTGCGCAAATACAGAATCTATGTTCAGAATTATACAAGCAGAAAGGATATTATTATGAATTAAACCAAAACCTTAATAAATTCCTAAGATTGAAGTAAGTAAAAAGTCAGAGATAACAGAGCACAAGCATCTTCAAAACTTCGGAGAGGTTATTAGAAGGCTCTGCGTCCCCGTCAACTGGTTACGCTCGGTTGACACGCAAGGTGGAGCATGAAGCTCCACTACGCGGCAATTAAGTCTTATTGAAAGCCGCGAAGTGTGACCTTGTGTCACACCACCTTTGATCAA
>DAOVBM010000012.1 GCA_030670545.1 Candidatus Woesearchaeota archaeon | reverse complement strand
ATATCCTGTCCCTGTCCCTACAGCTTTTAGCGCATTTTTTGTAATTTTAATGTGTCTACTCCTTTTATCAGACTCATACTTATCTATTATATCATCAAGCCTTCTGGATTTGTGCATCTCATGAGCATTAGACAGAAACAGTTTTTCAAAGAGATAAGATTCAGTTCCTGACTTAAGATAAAATACAATTCCTTTTTCATCATTTATAGCAGGATGATTCCTGTTAATCTTTTTTCTTACAGTATATATGCCTGTCTGCTTTTTTAATGCCTCTTCAACTTCATGCAGTGTATATTTATTTCCTTCAGTATCTGCAAAAAGCTTAACTTGATGGATTATACCCTCTTTTTGTAGAATATTATATTCTTTGGATATGGAAGCTCTTATAAAATTGTATCCCTCTAACCATCCATGGTCTTCTATTTCACTAAGATTTGTGAGAACATCCTTAAAAAACATTTGAGATGCCTTATCAATTTTGTCATCAAGAGATCTAAAATAATAATCTTTATGAATTTTTTCTCCTGACATAACAAGGCTTATCCCAGGAGCATCTATAGCTATATCCGGAATGCCTGCGTATTCCCATGAATTATTATTGCGTTTATATTGACAATGCTGATGCATAAATATGCCATTCTTAAGATATATTGTCTTTTTATAATCTCTTGTGATATCATCTTTTGGTATTGAGAAAAGGATACTTATGTCATCAAACTTGTATGTACGCTGGTATATAGAATCATCAAAAGTTAAACCCTTGCTGATTTTTCTTTTGTTGAGGTATACAGGCACATCTGAAAATGCGCAGATATCTTCTAATGTATTACTTATTTTAGAACTAAAATGTATTTTTGCTATGGGCTGTTTAATTGATTTTATTAAAGGATATATGATATTTTCTCCGACAGAATGTATGGTGCTGACAGTTTCATTGAAAAGATCTAATACTGCATCTGATACTGCTGTTTTTCTTGTATATCTAAAAGCATTTCTTATTGCTTTTAAATCCCCTTTTTTTGTTCTGCGCTTGACCAGGGTAATGCTATTTTCATCGCTAAGCTTATCTAAAGTAAATATCTCAGGCTCAAGCCTTGAGTCTATCTTCATCACATATGCAGATTTGTCATCGTGTGTTTTTACTATAACTTCAAGCGGATTTTGTTTAAGCAATGCTACCACAGAACGGCCAAGCGCCCCAAAACTGTTCATATCCTGATCACTGCTTTCAGAGTTATATATATTTATCAGAAGTCCTCTAAAATCTTCTTTAGAAGCAATGCCTGGACCATCAAATGCTGCTTTAATGATATCTTTATTATTAATGATGTCAACTCTTTGAGGCCTGTTATCAAGAGTAAATCTTACCATCTCCTTAAGATACTGGGCAGGATCTATAGACAGATTCTTTATACTTTTCTCCATCATCCTTCTAAAATCAATTGTAAAAGGAAAACCTTCTATATGCTTGACTTTATGTTCTACATTATCCTCGCTGTCCGGTTTCTTGTTATCAGCTATTTTTGCCCACCCCTCAAGTTATGAAATATATTATTTGAATAGGGGATATAATTTCTGGAATCAGAAATATATGCACAACTTTGCACTGGATCTAATATTGAATTAGCCCATCTTGAAGATTCCAGGCGCGGATGATGATTGTCGAGATGGTTTTTCAAAAAAAGAAAAACAAGGTTTGAGGTATGCTTATTCCTGCTGTTATAGACTGTAATCATCTTCTGCACTTCTTTTGAATCAAGATTGATAGCAAAATCATATCTTGATTCTGGCGCCCAAAAGTCCATAATATTTTGCTTAGCCTTTATGACTAGGCCTTTCTTTGATTCGCCAAGATCTATCTTTCCATACTGGTCTATAAGAACAACAATATTGTTTATTTTTGACTTGTCCAGCTTTGTATGATTTGTGAAATAAACATCATTCACATATGACTTGTAGCTTTTTTTCAGCATCTTTGATATTCCATCAAGGAATCTTTTCTCACGTTCAGTTACCATAGATTCATCATCAAGCCTGCAAGGGATACTATACTTATTAGCTGCAGATTCAGCGGATCCAAGAATGTTCATAAGCTTATACACTGGATCAAGATGTGACAGCCTATAACGCAGCGCAAGCTTATTCTGCTTATTCAATAATTTTTCAAGTTCAGGATTAGAATTGCTCATGCGAAGGACAATATCCTTTCTTGCAAATGCATCAACCAGTTCTCCAAGCGAAATATGGCTGTTGATTGTGGGTATTATTTTAAAATCATATGCTTCCTGCGGAAGCAATGCTTTCATTTTCTCTGCATAATTCTTTGCATTGAAAAAACGGCCTACTATTGGTAGGTTTGAATTGTCATTTTGTGATATTGCCTCTTTTCTTAATTCTTTAATATAAGATATCATAAAACCCCAGCAACGCTGTATCTCTCTCCTGGAATCACGATGCAATTTGTCGTATTCTAATTTTTTAGCTGAATATTCATACAATTGGTTCCCAAATTCATCTATCATAGATCTAAGTGATTCTGCCTTATCTTTTGTGAGAGTTCCAATAATTGAATTTAGCGCTATTTTTTGTCTTAACCTTTTGATACTTGCATGGCTGCGGAGGATGCAGCTCTTGTTTCCAACATCTATCAACATTTCAGGCTTTTTATAATCAAATTCAGGGATAGGATTTTGCACATAATCAGATATCCTCTCCAGCGCGCTGACAAACAATGATTTTATATTCTTTTCAACAAATTCTATTATCTTATGATAATCTTCGTTCTTTTTTATAGAATCCCTTGAAAAATTATGCTTAAAATCATAGCTTGATATCAGCACAGAAAGATTGTCCCATTTTTTGAACAAAGGCTTCTGTTTTTCTTCAAGCAAAAGCCTATTATTATGCAGTTCATAAAAAGGGGAGTCTGTGATAGCTATGACAAACTCAAGGCCATCATAAGATTTGTATGATTTTATACTTGAATCAATGTCAAACTCCTTGTTTATAAAATCTTTTTCAACATATATCGGAGTTCTTGACCTCTTGCAGAAATATTTCATCTTATTTTTGGCTTTTTTCTTAAAAGCTTCAACCTGATCCTTTTTCATTATCTTTGTAAGGATTAACTTTGTGCCTTTTCTTTCTTTTATTTCCCTGATTATTGTATTAGGCTTATTTTTTATATCCTTAAGATAAAGTAACCATGCTTCTTTTCTTTTATCCTTCTTGTTCTCTGCGCAGGATTCCACATAAAATTCATCAATTCCAAGGGCAAATACAGATGATATGCCTATCCCATATTTTCCTATTTTGCGTTTATCTTTTTCCTTGCTTGACTTGAAAAGTTTCAGGAAAAATTCTTCTCTTTCAAAATAATTCATTCCACATCCATAATCTTCAAACATAATATCAAGCTTTACATGATCCTCTCTTTCCGCAGGCCTTTCCTGATAATATACATCAATCTGTTGTGTTATTGAATCAATACTATTTTGCAGAAGTTCCCTGAATGCATCCTCAGGTTCCAGAAACTGTTTTGCAAGCTCATCTATTATTTTCCCGATATTACTCTTAATAAACTGCCTGCTAAATTCATCATCCCTAAACATCTCAACTTTTTCCAGATTAGGTTTGGTTTTCATTTTATTTCCCCTTGATTGTTAGGATATCATAACGTGGAACAACCTCTGCAATCGCCTGCGAGAGGTTTTCATCTGCAATATATTTATGCGATATATCTATAAAAGGATTCATTATCATCTTTTTACTGTCAGGATCTTCATCACCAGATTCAATGTCAGGGTCATAATATTCAGTAGACCGGTCTGTATGCACAGAGAGGATGAATGAAGCAGCATCTCTTGAAATAGCATTCATTTTTTTGTTTTGCGGGTCTATCCCTGAAAAAACAGTGGATGGAGTTGAAATAGGGGAATATAACGGTCCGAATATACTCCTTTCTGATTTCCGCACAAGCAAATCTCCTTTTTTTGAAATCTCATAGAACAAGATGTTTGATTCCCTTGAAAAAAGAATTCTCATCTTGTCTAAAATATCTTTGCTTACAGATGCATTATCATGGCTTTCTTTTTTGAATTTTTTAGATCTAAAAATCCTTGGAGTATCATATACTTCAAGATTATGCTCTACAAAAGAATTCAATGCAGGACTGAAACCGAACATATCAAGCTTTATGAGACTTGGGCTCTTTTCTTCAATAACTTTTGCAGTGATATTAATATTATCATACGATTGGTTTTTGAACAGTTTCATATAATAATGATACTTTCCAAGGCTTGTCATGTTCTTTTTAATCATGGCTTCTGCTTTTTCATGAAAATCCTCCAGAGGCAGTGAATCAATACCTGATATAATGTTTTCTCTTATCTTCTCAGGAGAGTAATTGTGCTTTATCTTCTCATTTACTATATCTGTCTCAACACTAACCTGCATAAATTCATACTTAATAGGGAATCCAGATCTCAGGTCAAATGTCATGCTGTCAGCAAGGCCCATCATGATCTTAGTGTATAACATGGTAATATTCTCTGCTATCTTTGCTGCAGAAATACTTTTGATTCTTGAATTATCTTTCAGGTGCGAAAAAAGGCGTGAAGTCTCATCAAGATGAAAAGCTGCATATGCTGGGTCTTCTATTTTTACATAATCTCTTGAAGGTAAAGCAGAATAGGACATGGATAATTCCTCCTCTATTTATTGCCTGCGCTGCTATTGCCTGGCTCGCAATCCAGTACATCAGGGCCTGAACCATCTCCAACAGATATAGCTTTCTGGTAGCGCTTCAACTGCCCGCTTTCCCGCAAATGCTTTAAGGAATTATTGTTGCTTTCATCCACTTTCTGGAGTGTTGAGCCCCTGTAAACATACTTAGGTATAAGATTGTCACCTTCTCTTGCCAGTTGTTCTGCATGTCGCGCAGTTGCCTCATATATATCATTAAAATTTTCCATAAGCTTTGTCGACAAGCCTGCTCCTTCAACAACCAATGATTCGAGTTCGCAGATTGTGCCAAGCACGTCTTTATGGACTGCTGCATTATCAGTGATGGTCTTTATCTTCTCATAGATTGATCTTCCCTGGACAAGATAGACACCAACTGTTTTTAGCTGGCTCTTTACGCCGTCAAATTGATTGACGATTCGCTCTTCCATATCTTTGTATTCTATTCCGGTGGATATTAAATCATCTATTACTCTATTCATTCTTTCAATATTCTGATATTCTCTTAAAGATTCTGCATTAAGTTTACGTATATCAATAGAATCAAACTTATGCGAATCATGTTTTTTCAGGAAAGGATGAAGAATATCATCTCTTTCTTTATTAATCTTATCTAATTCTGATTCTATGGTTTCCATCTTTTGCTTTAGATTCACTACATCTCCAAGATAGGATTCATAGTTTGTTCCTAGTCCCTTTATAGCTGCTTTGATGCCATCATCAGAATAAAGCTTCTCATATATCTGCTGATTAATCACAATTACCAATTGGAATTGTTCTTCAAGCCCTTTGCTGACAGGGCCCGCATTTGTGATTATATTTTTTGTCTGTTTTATTACAGGAACCCTGGATAGGACTGTTCCAACAAGCTTGCCAGCAGCACCCAGCTTACCTACAATTCCCTTTGTATCCCCCACTTTCTTGACATGGTCAAGCAATGAGCCTGCAGCCTCATTCTGCTCTCTTATCCTATTTGATATTGCATTATAATCCTTTTTTATGCCCTCACAAAGTACGCCGGCTTTTTTTGCTAATTCATAATCAACATCTGCTTTCTCCCTTACAGAATCCTTTAGATCAGTGATATAAGAAACTAAAGCACTGTTATTATCCACCCCTGTAATCAATGAATCTTCAATAGATTGCTCTCCCATAAATATCCCTCCTAGATTATGATTAAATATCTTATTGCTACTGGGAGGGGGTATCAGTTTAAAAAGATTTCGGAAAAATTCAGATAAGGGCCAGGGGGAATAATCATTAGTGAGTGATAAACTCTAGACCAAATAAATAAAATCCGCCACAAGTGTCCCACTCCATACTAAAGTATGGCGTTTGACAGGACACTTGCTTTAACAGGTGGATTCACATATTTTAATGGTTTCTGTACTTATCCTTGATTAGCTTATAGATGAATCCTTTGTACAAGGCTTCGAGGCTTGCCTCAATTATTGAATCGCTGACTCCTATTGTCTCCCAGGTCTCTTTGCCATCTGTCAGCTTTATAGGAACTCTCATATATGATTCTGAGCCAATCTCTTTTGAGATCTTAGGGAGATAATCAACAAGCCTTATATCATTTACCTCAGGATAATACCTGCCAAGAACTTTTATCAGCACTTTTTTCTGTGAATCCACAGGGCCGTGCTCTGATGTTGCTACATCCTCAAACTTTTGTTTCTTACTGCCATAATAGATATATCCTCTTAATATTGTCCTGTCCCTTTTGCCGCCATTCTCTTTCTTGAACGCCCTTATCTCACTTGTATTGAAATCTTCAATGTCAAGATATGATGCAGGATTGCCAGAGAGAAAATGATCAACCAAAAGAAGCTTTTCTGCTTTGCTGCATCCTATATCATATCCCATCTCAGATAACTCTCTCATCCTCGCAAGCATATCAGCGATCCTTATATCCTTTTTATCAATGCCTTGCAGGCAAAACTCATCAATCCACGACATGATGTTCGCTTTTCCAGACTGGTTGCTGTCAATAATCTTTTCAGAATTACCCCATCTTGCAGGGTCTGTATGAAGGTATGTAGCTCCCTTTCTTATTGCATCAACATGAGCTCCCCCTTTATGCGCAAAAGCCAGTTTTCCCACATAAGGCTGGTTCTGGGGGACATCTATACCAGTAATGTCAGCCACTCTCCTGCTAATCATAGTAATCTCTCCAATATCTAATCCAGTCTTATAGCCATATTTGTCTTCAAGATTAGGCAGAACCTCGCATAAGTCGCCATTCCCGCATCTTTCTCCCATACCATTGATTGTGCCCTGTATATGAACCTTATCAAAATACTGAAGGATCTCTTCGATGAATTCAACAGAATTTGCAGTGGCAAGACCTGAATCATTATGGCAGTGTATGCCCCATGTAATATCTTTCATGCTGCCAAATCTTTCATATATCTGTTTTACTACCTTTCTTATATCCTTAGGCAGGCAGGCTCCTTTAGTATCGCATAATACTATTGTTGTTGCGCCACTTTCAATCGCTGCCTTAAGGCAATCAAAAGCATAATCTGGATGCGCTTTCCAGCCAGAAAAGAAATGCTCAGCATCATATATAACTTCCATGCCGTTCTCTCTAAGATACTTTACACTGTTTTTTATCAGTTCAATATTCTCTTCTAATGATATGCGCAGTTGATTCTCTATGTGAACATCCCATGTCTTTCCAAATATTGTTGCGACATCTGCTCCGGTGGAGATTATATCATTAAGGTTCCTGTCATCTTTAGCTTTATTCCTGGGGTTTGCAGTGGAGCCGAAAGCAACAATCTTTGAATAAGGATTGCCTTGCTTGACAACCTGTTTTATGAACTCCATATCACCTATGCTTGATGATGGCCAGCATGCTTCTATGTAATGCGGCCTGAAATCCTTAAGGACATTATACACCCTGTGCTTGAGATCAATAGCCAGATTCTTTCTTGGATCCTGCCATCCATCCCTTAATGTAACATCATAAACAATTATTTTCTTTTTGCTTTTATTCTTTTCTTTTTGCATTTTAATTTGACACCTCAAATTATGTATTTTAGATATGATATTTTTAGAATGTTGCCTCCTGGAGAATATCAAACCAGGATTAAATAATAATGGTTATTGAGATAATAATACCAATTATAGAAGTTATGCTTATTCCACATATTGTATTTATTTTTGGCATGATTTAGAAAAAATATAGCTAATATTTAAATATTTGTATTGATATCACGTAGAGTACTTAGTAACTATTTAGGGTATCCAATCTATTTTGATTTTTCCAAGATAAAAAGCTAAAATTCATCCCCTGCAGTTATTGCATACAAGAGTTCCATCAACTTCATACATCATAGAAGAATAGTTGCCGCATGACTGACAGATGCCTTCATTCTCATGTATGTTGTTTATCGGTTTTCTCTCTTCTTCCTTAAGCTCTATCTTTGCTGCGAGAATTTCAAAAAGCTGTGGTTCTATTTTTAGGACATCCTTTGTAGTGAGCAAACCTATAAATTCCTTACCTTTAAATACAGGAAGATGCCTTATATTAAGTTGGCCCATTAGCTTCATAGCCTTTCTGATATCATCATCAGGTTTTATCTTTACAAGGCTTGTCTCCATAATATCTCTGGCTTTTGTCTCTGCAGGCTTCAAGTCATTCAGAACTGCTTTTCTTACAATATCCTGTTCGGTAATTATTCCTACAAGACCTTCACCATCATTTATAAGCAATGCACCAACATGCTTTTCACTCATCACTTCAGCGCATTCTTTGAGATTAGAATTTACAGAAACAGTAATTGGATGTTGTGTCATAGCATCACAAACCTTAATTCCAGTTTTCATTTTATAAGACCCCCTCTTTTTTTACTAAGTAAATAGCTTCTATTTAAAAAGATTTCTATACCCCAATTTTCTCGAAGATTTTTGCTTCAGAACTGGACAAGCACTTCCACATCCTTTCCAAAGATTCTCTTGAGATCCTCAAAGATCTTCTGCTTTATAAATGCTTTTGGAGGTATCTTAACCTTTGCAATAGCTTTCTCCAGCTCTTCAAAGTCTGAGGATACCACTGTATTAAGCCCACCTTCTTTAGTGATATTTGCTTTTGATATCCCTTTATCTTCTGCATCAAGGTCATGGATTATATATGCCTCGTCTCCAAGAAGTATGACCTCGCCATACTTATTGCCGTGCTTGACGCGTATCTTTGCCCTCTCTATCTCTCTTCCTCTTTTTCTCTGCATATATTCCACAAGGAACTTTACAAACTCTCTTGAATGCTTTCTCACATTTTCTACTTCATTCTTTGTCAGTTTCTTGAGATCATAGTCCTGCTTTGCCTTGATTATCATATTAAGTATCCTAAGGAATTTTGCAGGTATCTTGCCCTGGCTTATAAGTTCGTCCTCAAAGATCCTGACAATCTCTATGTCGCTTACTCTTTCTATTCCCTCAAGTTTCAGGACATCCCTTATCATAGTGACTACTGTATCATATATATGAATCATTGATTCTTCTTCCTTTTTCTTGTCTATCTGGATAAAGAGTTTCTTTACTCTTTCAAGATACTTCTCAGCATTCTTGAGCAGCTCATCCACCTCTTTTCCTGACAAATCTTTTTTTGTGCCATGCTCAAGGTCCTTTCTTACACCTATGTTCTTCTCAAGTATCTTGATGTATTCAGGCTCAAGCATTTTCTCTTTGTCAACAAAGATCTCCTTCATAAGCACAGGAGTTTCCTTTGGAGTAGGAGGAGGTATGCCGTAAAGCATGAGCGCTGCCTGGCTTGGCGTCAGTATTGCATAGAAAGTGTCTTCCATGCCGATATCCTTTATCTTGTAATGCACTCTCTTGAGCATCTGCTCTCCGCTTGACATGAACATATCTATAGCTTCGTTGGAAGGCTTTATTTTTCCCATCTTGAGCAGCTGCTTCCATGGCATGAATATTCCCCTATCATAGAATGGAACTCCATCCCTTAGCAGAGTGAATATTACAGGATTTGCCTCTTTAAGGCTGTCCCAGAAGTCTGTAAGTATATAAACCTGGATGTTCAGCTTGTTCCTTATTCCTGTTATCTCTCCTGCCTCAATGCCCATTCCTATTATTATGGCCCTGAGCTTGTCCTTGAGTTCTGCTCTGGTCATCTTCTTTACATCTGTATCATCTATTACAACCCATACATCAATATCAGATGTCTTTGTCGATTTCCCCTGGACTAGAGAACCTGCAAGCACATAACTGACTATATATTTCTCGAATTTCTTAAGAATCATTGACTTGTGTATCTCTGCGATCTTTATAGCTGAAAGCATGCCTGTATCATATACTGGAGCGCTCATAGCAAACACCTGAAGAATATCATATTTTGCATCATAACAGCTCTGCCACACTTCTGTAAGAATCATAGTATATGTATGAAGGCTCTTATCAACCTCTTTTGCCATCTCTGCAATTATTTTGGATAATTTATCTTTAAGCTCTTCCTTGCTCATCTTCTGCGAATCTGTGTCATCAACAAGAACAAGCACATTAACACGACTTTCATCAATCTTCTTACCTTTTTCCTTTGCTGCCTGCTCTTCCTCTTCCTTCATAGCTGGAGGAAGCTGCTGTGTAGGAGGCATCAATGCGATTCCTGTGATATATTTGTCGAATTTGTCAATAACCTTTCTCTGGAACTTGTCAAGCTTTCCCTTTATGTCCTTCAGCTTTTCCCTTGCTTCAGGGGGGAGCTGCGAAATCTGACCCTCTAACCGTTCAATGTCCTCATTTGATGATGGTTCTGCTTCAGATTTTGCTTCTGCTTTCTTTGCTGCTTTCTTTTTTGAAGATTTTTTTGCCATATGAACATTACCTCGTTTAATTTATAACTAATGCTAATTATTGGATGTATATAAATGTTGTTGTTGAGAATCTGGTTTTACCCTTTATTTTCTGAAATGTAAATGTAAAGGGTAAGATTTATATATCAGTTGGTATTCTGATATATTTATGGTATATATCTACAAAAAAACTATAGGCGGCAGGGATTATTATTATTTAAGAGCTTCAATTAGAGCAGGCTCTAAGATAATAACAAAGGATATAGCATATCTTGGAGATGATATCACCCAGATTAGAAAGAAGATATCAGAATTGCCTTCAAAGTATTCAAAGGAGATCAGGAAGGCTTATAGGACAATCAACAGGTTTATTGAAGCTAATCATTATCTGGATAAGGTTAAGGGATTAAAGATCAGAAAGGACAACTACTTAGAACAAGATCTGTTTGAAAGCGTAGAGGCATGTAAATTACACTGGAACAAGTCTTTCAAGCAGTTGGATGAATCAACAAAATACGAAGTATATAGAAACTTCCTTATTGAGTTCGCATTCAATACAACTTCAATAGAAGGCAATACTATAACACTAAAAGAGGCTCAAAGGCTATTGCTGGATAATCTTACGCCCAAAAATAAGACATTGAGGGAGATTCATGACTTAAAAAATACTGAAAGAGTATTCTTTGACTTAATTGGTAATTTGGGCAAGAAGATAAATCAAGAGCTCATATGCAGGATACATGATGACCTGCTGAAGGATATAGACGTGAGAAAAGGCTACAGGACGCAGGATGTAAGGATTTTTAATATGAAATTCAAGTCAACGCCAGCGCCTTATGTATTGATAGATATGGGCCTGTTGATTAAATGGTATAATAAAAATGAAAACAGGCTGCATCCTCTTGCATTAGCAGTAATATTCCACCATAAGTTTGAAAAGATACACCCCTTTATGGATGGAAATGGAAGGACAGGAAGGATGATGATGAATTACATATTGATGAGCAATGGATACCCACCAGTAATTATCCAGAACAAGAAGAGATTAGAGTATATCAGAGAATTGAACAGGGCTGACAAGAGCGAATTAACAGGCTCTGAAACCAAATATTACAAAGGAATCATTCAATTCGTTGCAGTGGAGATGACAAAGAACTATTGGGATATATTCTTATGAATTTTACCCTTTATTTTTTATAATCCAAATGTAAAGGGTAAGAGTAGGATAATATTATAAATAACAGGCAATATCATAAAACCCATGAGTATGCAAGAATTCAGGGAGAATATTGATTATTGTGTTGAGTCTGTTTCTGAGACATTTGAGCTAAACCAGAGATTTGAGACGTTGAAAGCAGGAAACATATATATCATCGGCTCAGGATCATCAAAGAGTGCTGCAATGTATCTTCATGATCTGCTTCTATACAACGCAGGTATATCTTCAGAATTGATGTCTCCCCAGAATATGAAGTATGTCAAGTCAAAACAGGATGATACCCTTGTCACTATAAGCTGCAAAGGAAACAGGAGCGATGCTTATGGCCCTGCAGAGAATTTCAAAGGCATTAATATAGGATTTACTGCTAATGTTAATTCAAGGCTGGCTGAAATCTGCGACCAGGTTTATGAATTCAGGAAAGACAGATACAAACATTTTTCTGAAACATCAAGTATCCTATCGTGCATGGCTGTTATGCTTCAGTTTGCAGGCTCTCAGTCGCTTATAGAATATGATAAAGATAAGGTATTGGCATCCATACAAAATTGCAAAAAGTTTAATGATCCTCCACTGGACCATTATATATTCCTTGCATCAGCATATAATGAAGGCGTTGCACATGAGGGGATGCTGAAAGCAACCGGCGCAATGGATATCATGGGGGAATGGCATAATATCAAACAGTATTCGCATGACCATAATACATTCTCATGGGATAAAAAAATGACAATTACGCTGATTAATGATAATAGTAAAGTATTTTCTTCAGTCATGCCATATATAATAAATGCTGAGAATCATAATGCCATAGAATTCAATTCAGATGAACCGCTACACACTGCGCCATTCCAGCACATGATGAGTCTTTTTGAACTGACATATGCTGTTATGGAAAAGAAAAACTATGACAGATGGGAAGATTATAAGAAAAAAGAAGCTGAAGACTCAGGATTTAAGGATGCTATAAGAGGAGCTTATAATCTAAGGGTTTTTGATTAGATGCTCCCTCAATTTCTCAAGCGCAATCTTCCTCATGCTTATCTGGTTCTTTTCTTCTCTTGACATTTCTCCGAATGTTATTGAATAGCCATCTGGAATGAATATAGGGTCCCAGCCAAATCCTCCATCGCCTTTTGGAGGGACTATCTTTCCAGTTATCTTTCCCTGAAAGAATACAGGCTCTTTTCCTTTTGATGCCAATCCTATTGTACAGCAAGCATAAGCACTTTTGTCCTCATAAGAATCAAGCATCTTTGCTGTTCCTTTATTTCCTACAGACTTTATGAACCATTTTATCAGGACTCCTGGAAGACCATTCCATGCATTGAAGTACAATCCAGTATCCTCTACAATAATTGGGTTATCAGTATGCCTGACAGCTTCCTTTAATTTTGCTTCAATCACTGCTTTTGCATCAATCTCCTGTATCTCAGGCAGGTCTATGTCCAACTGCCCCAATTCTATGTCACTACCCAATATCTGCTGGAATTCCTCCAGCTTGCCTTTGTTTCCTGTAATGAATTCGAGTTTCATATTGGGTTGGTAGAGATGGGTGGTTTATAGAATTTTTGGTTTTTTGATTAAAAACTCAGGAATCCCATTGTCTTTGCAAGATCCTCTTCCTTGATTACAAACAAGGTATCTGTCCAACACGACATAGTTTCAAGAAGGTTCACATTATTCTCGCCAAATAACGAATAGATATATCCCATCACTCCTGGTGTAAGCTCAACCTTACTTGAAGTCTTTATCATAATCTCTACAAGACCTTTTGAAATCTTTATTATGCTGTGCTTAAATATTTTTTCGATTTTACCTAAAAAATCTTCTGTCGTCACGAGAGTGATTCCATTAGCTCCCCTGATTATATTTATTGTCTCATTCTTGTCTTCTATCTCTTTCTCTATCTGCCAGATATTCTGATAAGTGACATCAGGCTCCAGGATTATAACTATTATCTTATTCCTGATAGATAACTTGCTTCCTTTTAATAGTTTCATAACTGGAAGCGAAAACCTTGATTTCTGAAGCTTGTGTGAATACCTTCTTATTGCAATAAGTATTGCATCAAAATTATCAATCTGTTTTTCCTTGCTTATCATCCTGGCAAGCTTAGAGTAATTAATAAGATTACTCTTAAGGGCCTGCTTAACAAAAGGCCGGTGTTTGATAAAATCCTCACTCATTCTTGTTATATTCACCATAATTGGAATATAATTATCAGATTATTTATAAATGTTTTGTTTAAGACATTCTTGTTTATTTTGTCCGAAAGGGGTCATTAGTTTTATAAACTAAATTTGAACTTCAGGATATCATGAAAAAAATAATTACAAAACTGCTAAGCAGCATAGGAAATGATGGCATAGGCTATTACCTAAATAAGTTTCAGCAGTCTGACCCCTCTAAATTTGCAGTTATCAAAATTAGTGGGGAATGTATTGAGGATTCCTTAGACCAGATCATTATGGATCTTAGCTTATTGCAGCAATTAGAATTATACCCAATTGTAATATTCGGCTGGGGGAGTATCCTTAATAAGAAACTAAAGCAAGAAGGGATTGAATCAAAATTTTTCAAAGGAAACAGGGTTACTGACATTGAAGTAATTGATTATATCAAAGAAGTAGTTGGGGAAATAAAAGAAGGATTATATCAATTGTCTGGAGATTATGGTGTTAATCTTGTAGATTTGACAGATAAACCGATATTCTCTGCTGAAAAATTAGATGACTCTTTGGGTTATGTAGGAAAGATAACTGATATAGATTTAAATCCATTAAAGGAAGTATTTGAAAAGAAAGCAATCCCAATATTATTCCCTTTGGGATATAAAGGAGACGAAGTATATAACATTAATGCAGATGATGCTGCAAAAAATCTTGTAGAGATTTTAAAACCAAGCAAATATATTGCAATCACCAAAACAGGTGGTGTTTTAGATAAACATAAGAATATTATAAAGAAGATAAGCATAAAAGATGATTATGATGAGTTAGTTAATGGAGGGATTGTTTCTGGAGGGATGCTAAAAAAATTAACAGAAGCCAAAAAACTGGTTGAGATATTAAAGAATGGGAATTGTGTCCAGATTACATCACCACAAAACTTACTTACTGAATTATTTACATATAAAGGAGCTGGAACAAAAGTTATGCTAGGATATCATACTCAGGTGTATGAATCATTCGATAAGATAAATATAGGCAAGCTCACTCAACTTATTGAATCTGGTTTTGGCAAAAATCTGGTGCAAGATTATTTTCAAATAGAACCGATCAAAAAAATAATTATGGAAGAGGATTATGATGGCGCAGCAATTCTTCAGGATTACAAAGGGTGGGATTATATTGATAAATTTGTAGTAAGTGAAAAATCAAGAGGCAATGGTTTAGGCTCCAAGCTATTTTCAGAAATATTATTGCATCACAAAAATATATTTTGGCGTTCACGCCATGATAATTATCTAAATAATAGGTATATGAAAAATATTATCAATAACAAAGGCGGATGCCAGGCAGGCAACAAATGGATAGTGTATTGGATTGGAGAACCTTATGACAATATAGGAGATTTAATAAAATATGCTTCCAATAAAAAAGATACGTTGGTGGTAAAATGAAAAACAAAAAATTGATATTAGCATACAGTGGAGGCTTGGACACTTCAGTAATATTGAAATGGCTGATAGATAAAGTTAGAGTCGCTTGCCACACAAAAAGATATTCCTGTTTTGTTGATATAGAGGAAGAGTTATTAGGAAGCGACAGCTGATGAGATAATTTTTTATTTTTTTAAGATTATACCATATCATCAATGCAATATTCTTTATTTGTCCTGTTTATTTTTAAACTAATTTCATCATACAAATTTTTCCCTAAAATTAGCTTAGTTAATGGTGCTTGTGGAGAAATTACTGTGATTTCCTTTCTTTTGCATTCAAGTTTCATCCCACCAGCAACAGGTAAAATAAAGTAATATGAATGTTTTATATCTGCTAAGTTCTCCAAACACACAAATGAGCCAATTTGAACACAATCCTTTTTTAAAGGTAAATCAAATTTTCTTAATAAATCTAGTTGTAATAAAGTTTCTTCATATCTCTTAGAATATGCATCAGCCAACCATGCCCTTTCTGTTCTGGTAGTATCATATCTTGTTTTCATCCTTCCTTCTGCCTCAATGACATCTTTCTTTGAACCCTCAAAGTAACCTTTTATTTCCAAAAGAGACATTTCAATATTTTCAATTACTAAATTGAATAATTCTCTTTTATCAATTTCCATAATCATCACCTTTTTGAGTGCCAATATTCTTTTCTAAGATTAAATCTGGATACCCTTTTCCTGCAATAATATCAGAAGAGCTAATTCCAAACTCTAAGAATAGATTATTGATTATATCTTTAGCATACCCTTCATTATCTGTTTGCACCTCAATCTCAATAAAATCTCCTAAACCCTTGACATGATCAAATATTATGGATATCTTATTATTCTGATAAATAATTCTTTTTTTGTCTACGATACAAAGAATCTGCATACCAACTTCTTTTAAGATGTGAATCATTATCTCAGCTTTGTCTACATCTGATTCAAATTCTTCAGTGGCTAAATCATTCTTGACAATATGAAAATCAATCGAAGCTCTGTTATTTATCAAGTCCTGCCTTACCCTTAGATACTTATCTTTAAAATCTTCCTTATTTGGAGTAGAGAAATACGTATCAACCTGATGGTTTTCCCCATTAAAAACAAAATCCTTTTTTTTAATAACATCCATTACTTTAGTTTTATCCCTCAATATTGCCTTTCTTTCAAACTCCATTTTAGTTACCTCCCATAATCTCTTTATACATTATATCAACAACTTCATCTTGTTTTAGTCTTGTTGTATCAATCCTTAAATAATCTTTTGTTAATAAATCGGAAAGTTTCCGGAAAACAAATGGAAAAATATATAAACAAATCTGTATTAACAGCATTTGATATAAATGAATAATGTATATTTTAATGAGGATAAGGCGCTTGGATGCGCTGGTTGTATTCATCATAAGTAAACTTAGTTCTATTTTAATTAGTTCAATACCTAAAAAAACTGCAACAAGATATAATCTTCTAAATAATTTTAATTCTAAATCTGGTGATAGTGGTGTAATGGTAGCATGGAAGCCTGTGGAGCTTCAGGAGCGGGTTCAATTCTCGCCTATTGCCCTTTCTCTATATCATCATTGATACTTTATGCATTAATCTAAATTCAATTTTTTTCTTATCATACAAAAAATAAACAAAAGGTGAGACCATGAAAAAATTAAAAATTGCGATTCCAAAAGGAAGAATAAATGAAAAAGTTGTAAGACTTTTAGCAGAGATAGGTATAAAGCTTTCGACAAACGGAAGGAACTACAAGCCGAAAGCAAGCGATAGTGAAATAGAAATAAAGCTGCTTAAGCCTCAGAATATCCCTAAACTTGTTGAGATGGGATCACAGGATATAGGATTTACAGGATTGGACTGGGTTATTGAACAAAGAGCTGATGTAGAAGAATTATTGGATCTTGGGTTCAATCCAGTACAGATAGTCGCAGCTGTGCCTAAAGAAATGGGCAAAACTATCCTTAAATCTAAGGTAAAAGTAGTATCAGAATATGAGAACATATCTCGAACATTCCTTGAAAAACAAGGTATTGATTATACATTCATAAGGGCTTATGGCGCAACAGAGGTATTCCCTCCAGAGGATGCAGATATGATTATAGACAATACTTCAACTGGAACTACACTAGAGGATAATGGATTAAAGATAATAGAAGATATTATGTGCTCCTCTACAAGGATGATTGCGAACAAGGAAGCAATGGAAGAAAAATGGAAAGTGAAAAAGATTAACCAGATTGTGATGCTGATTAAAAGCGTGCTTTCTGCAAGGAAGAAAGTACTCATAGAGATGAATGTATCATCAGATAAAATGGATTCTCTCATCCTTATTCTTCCATGCATGAGGTCTCCTACAATCTCCAAGCTCTACAATGAAGAAGGTTATGCAGTTAAGATAGCAGTGGACAATGAAGATGTGAAAGAATTGCTGCCTATTCTGAAGGAGGAAGGAGCCACAGATATACTTGTGTATAAGATTGAAAAAGTGGTAAGGTGATTGAAATTATAGTGATTATAGATTATGGGGCAGGAAACTTGCAGAGCGTAAAGAACGCATTGGATTCATTAGGTGTACAATCAAGAATAACACAAGATCCAAAAGAGATTGAATCTGCAGAAAGGATAATACTTCCAGGAGTGGGTTCCTTCGGTTATCTCATGACCCAGCTTCGTGAAGATGGTCTTGAAAGGCCAATCAAAGAAGCACTTAAGAAAGGTATTCCATTCCTTGGAATCTGTCTTGGACTACAGGTTTTATTTGAGGAAAGTGAAGAAAGCCCAGGGGTTAAGGGGCTATGCATATTCAAAGGAAAAGTCAAATGTTTCAAGGAAGGCAAAATCCCTCAGATTGGATGGAATACAGTTAAGCCTGTAAAAAAAGGAATATTCAAAGAGGGAGATGCATATTTTGTAAATTCATATTATGTTACCCCAGAAGATAAGAAGATTATTGCAGCAACTACTGAATATTTTCAGGAATTTACAAGTGCTGTTCAAAAAAGGAACTTGATTGCTGTGCAATTCCACCCTGAAAAGAGTGGAAGATTCGGCATAAACTTCCTCAGGAGGTGGCTTGAATGCTAGCAAAAAGAATCATCCCCTGCCTTGATATAAGAGATGGGCAGGTAGTTAAAGGAATAAATTTTGGAGATATCAAAAAAGCAGGCGACCCTGTCGAACTTGCCAAAAGATATTATGAAGAAGGAGCAGATGAGCTGATTTTGCTTGATATTACAGCATCGTATGAAAAGAGAAAGACTATGATTGATGTTGTAAAGAAAGTAGCAAGGAAGATATTTATCCCGTTTACAGTTGGTGGAGGAATAAGAAATGTTGATAATATCAGAAATCTCTTAAAAGCAGGAGTGGATAAAGTCTCAATAAATACAGCTGCTATAAAAGAGCCAGATATAATACGTGAAGCTTCAGAGAAATTTGGAAGCCAATGCATTGTTGTTGCTATAGATGTAAAACAGAAAGGTTTAGGCTGGGAAGTATTTATCGAAGGGGGCAGAGTTGCTACAGGGATTGATGCAATAAAATGGGCAAGAAGAGTCCAGGATCTTGGAGCAGGCGAGATCTTACTGACATCAATGGATAAAGATGGAACAAAGTCAGGTTATGACTTAGACATTACGCAAAGGATGTCTGAAACATTGAATATCCCTATAATCGCTTCAGGTGGAGCGGGAAGCTTAAGAGATATCTCAGATGCGTTGAAGTATGGAAAAGCTGATGCAGCACTTGTCGCTTCACTTTTCCATTATAGGACATATACAATTAATGATGTTAAGAAATATCTTAAAAAAAATAATGTGGAGGTAAGACTATGATAATTCCAAGTATTGATCTAATGAACGGGAAAGCAGTACAGCTTAAGCAAGGAAAAGAAAAGATTATTGAACGAGAGGATGTATTAGAGCTTGCAAAAGAATTCAGAAAATTTGGTGAGATTGCGGTTGTTGACCTTGATTCAGCTTTGGGAAATGGAAACAACATTGAACTTATCAAAAAGATATGCAGGATAGCAGAATGCAGAGTAGGAGGCGGCATAAGAACATTAGAGAAAGCTAATGAAATACTCATGGCTGGAGCAAAGAAGATAATCATTGGGACAAAAGCAACACCCGAGTTCCTAAGAAGATTACCAAAAGGGAGGGTAATTGTCGCGATTGATACCAAGGATGATAAGATAGTAAATAAAGGTTGGAGGAATATGACCTCCCGAACTCCTGAAGAATTGATTAAAGAGCTTGAGCCATATTGTTCAGAGTTTCTTTTCACTAATGTGAATATTGAAGGCACAATGGCTGGATGTGACTTTGGAAAGGTGAGAATCCTTAGGGAACTTACAAAGAATAAACTAACAATTGCAGGAGGAATCTCAACAATTGAAGAGATAAAAGCATTGGAAGATATGAATCTGAACTCTCAGCTAGGCATGGCATTATACTCTGGGAGATTGGAACTGGATGATATATTTATATCGCTAGTGGATTTCAACAAATGTAGCGGACTGGTCCCTACAATCGCTCAGGACGCTAATGGCCAGGTACTTATGCTTGCTTATTCAACAAAAGAATCTCTCAAAAAGACTTTCAAAAAAGGATTAGCAACATACTATAGCAGATCAAGGAAAAAACAATGGACAAAAGGCGAAACATCAGGAAATGTTCAGGAGCTTATATCTGCGCGATTTGATTGTGATAGAGATACAATTCTCTTTAAGGTTGCACAGAAAAATAATGCCTGCCACACAGAATCATATTCCTGTTTTGGGGATAAAGAATTTTATTTAAGTGAACTTTATTCAACGCTTGTCAGGAGAATAAAGAATAGAAAGGAAAGTTCATATACTTCAAAACTTGCAGAAGATGAAAAACTTCTATATAAAAAGATAATAGAAGAGGCACAAGAAGTAATCAATTATACTGACAGGAATAATCTAGTATGGGAGATTGCAGATTTGACATATTTTATTATGGTTTTGATGGCTAAACAAGGCATTGCGCCGCAAGAGATTGTCAATGAACTTTGGAGGAGGCGAAGATGAGGATAATTAAAAGCAAAGTTTCAAAACTTATCTCTTGTCCCTAATCTTTGATTTGAATTTATTATTTTTCGGAAAATTTCCGATTTTTTTAGAATCAAACATAAAAAGGATGTTTGATTCTTATTAAATGAATCATAATGGAGGTAATTCAAGATGGCAAAAAATAATTTTCAAAAGGCAAAGGGAGTTAAAGACTGGTATAGAAAGGATTCAATACTTAGGAATAGGATTAAGAATACCTTGAGAAATGTGTTTGAGAGATATGGGTATAACCCTATTGAAACACCAATGATTGAAAGGACTGACGTTCTTGGCTATAAAGGCGGTGGAGAGATTCAGAAAGAAGTCTTTTCTGTAATTGATCAAGGTGGAAGAAAGTTAGCATTAAGATTCGATCAGACAGTTCCTTTGGCAAGATTTTACTCAACAAATAATGATATCAGGTTGCCTTTCAAAAGGTATGTAATTGGGGAAGTATTCAGAGATGGGCCTACACAGCCAGAACAAGGAAGATACAGGATATTCACCCAGTGCGACATTGACATCCTGGGTGTGAAAGAGATGACAGCAGAAGCGGAATTGCTGTCCTTAGCAAAAGATGCATTTTATGAACTAGGTCTGGGAGATGTTGAAGTAAACATAAATAACAGAAAATTACTGGATGGGATATTAGATTACGCTGGCATTAAAGAATCTGCAAAAAATCCTGCAATTGTCGCTCTTGATAAGATGGATAAGATAGGTATAGAAGGAGTAAGAGACGAATTAGAGAATCTTTCTAGGGATGTCAATGGAGCAGATCTGACAAAGGATAATATAAATAGATTAATGGAGACTATAAGGCTTAAAGGAACAAATGACTATCTATTCAATGAATTAAGCAGGATTATTGAATCAGAGAGAGGTAAAGAAGGGTTAAAAGAGATTAAGCAGCTTCTAGATTACTCAAAAGCGATGGATCTTGATTTTGTAAAGCTGAATCCAAGCCTTGCGCGAGGACTTGATTATTATACCGGAACCACGATTGAAGTTTACTTGAAAAATAAGGATATCGTAAAATCTGCAATTCTTGCAGGAGGAAGATATGATAATATGGTGGGTGAGTTTAAAGGAGATGGGAAAGAAGTGCCTGCTGTAGGCATGTCTTTTGGATTGGAAAGGCTGGCAATGATTATAGATAACTATGAGAAAGATCTGCCTCAGACTACAACAGAATTGTATTTGATACCACTAAAAACAACAGACGAATGCTTAAAGATAGCAAGAGAGTTAAGATCAAAAGGACTAAACATTGATATAGAATTAAGAGAGAATAGGAAGATTGGCAAATCAATTAATTACGCAGAATCCCAAGGGATAAACTATGTGGGTATAATAGGCCAAGATGAGATTAAAAAAGGGACAGTAATGATAAAGGATTTGAGAAAAAGTGAACAAGAAGAAGTTAAGCTGGAGGCTATTATAGGGTATGTGAAGGCAAAGATTAATAAATAAAGAATGTTAGTAGGTTTTGACAATGGAATACAAAAGGAAATTGCAAATAGGCGTAATGGGGTCTGCATCAGATACTTCCTATTCAAAAGAGATAGAAAAGATAGCTGAAAGAATTGGAGAATTGATTGCAGAATCAGGAAATATAACAGTTTATGGTGCAGAAAAAGATTATGATTCATTGTCCACAGCAGCTGCAAAAGGAGCAAAGAGATTTAATGGTCTTACTGTTGGTGTGACTTATGGCAAAGGTAAAGGTATTTGGGAGTCGGAAAATACAGATGTGATTGTGTCAACAGGGATTGATAGAGGAGGAGGAAGAGAATTTGTGCTGGTAAACAGCTGTGATGCTATTATTGCAGTTTCAGGAGGATCAGGAACACTTACAGAATTAGCAATAGCCTATCAGTCAAATATTCCCATGATAGTGATAAGAGGGACTGGAGGATGGAGTGATGAGCTAGCAGATAGGTATATTGATTCAAGGAAGAGGTTAAAAGTGATAGGTGTGAATAGTCCTGAGGAAGCAGTTAGTAAAGCAATAGAACTTAGCTTTTCGCAGGAGGTAAAGAAATGAAATATCAATCAATTATCTTTGATATTGATGGATGCTTAGTGAATGAAAAATATGAATTTACAATCCCTCTTGAAGAAATGCAAAAGATAATCCAAGAAGGAAAATCAAAGGGTCTTATATTTAGCATCAATTCAAATAGGTCATTAGAATCAATGTTGTCAATTTATCAACAATTAGAATTTAACTGGAAACTCATTGGAGAAGGTGGAGCCTATATGTTTGATCCTCTAATGAGAGAAACTAAGAGTCTCTTTGACACAGAAATAGATAGATTGCAGTTAGTGAATTCACTTAAAGACCTAACAAATAATATATGGTATGGTGATACGAATAATGTCCTTATAAACCCTAAAAGTATTGCAACCAAATGCAAAAATAGGGAACTGACCATATTCCTGGAGAACACTAGAAAATATACCATGACTATCTATCCAAGAAATGTTTCATGTGATACGCTTTGTTTTGACAAAGAGCTAATCTCAAATGTGTTAAAAACAGTTAAAAAAGCGTTTAAGGATTATGAAGCAGTACCGAGCATGAAATATGGAAATGTCCTCTTGACTCCAAAGAGTCTCCAAAAAGGATCTCTTCTAGGAAGCCTACCTGGCCCTAGAGCATCATTTGGCGATACGCAACAAGATATCAGTATGTTTGAGAATTCTGAATATTGTGGGGCACCATTGAATGCAGAACAAAAAACCATTGACAAAGTAAAAGAACTTCGAGGGTTTATTTCAACTAAAACTTATACTTCAGGAGCATATGAGTTTATTAAAAAAATAATAGTGACTATGTGATACAAATGAAAGCTATAATTATATCATCTTTTGCAGAAGACAGATTAATAACGGAAAAAAAGATAATAGTGAATCAAGGCGGTCCGGCAAAATTTATTACACAAGTATATAATAAATTTAAATTTCCATATTGTCTAATTTGTGGTGATCAAGGAATTGTAGAGATAGATATGAGAAACATGGTTGAACAAGGAAAGATAATATCCATAGGGCAAATAACATCACAAATTCCAAATAATACAGAATTTGTATTAATCTCAACTTTACTTGATGAGTTTAATCTTAAAGCATCAGGAAAATTTAATTGTGTTGATATACAAGGCTATGTGAGAGATGGTAGTGATTTTGGCAAGAAAAAAATGTTTGATTCTGAAGAACTAGAAAAATTTGATATAATTAAGGCAACAAAAGAAGAAATCCGATACATCCCAAAACAAAGAGTAGAAAAATTAAAGATGATTCTTTTGACAGACGGAGAGAATGGATTTGAGGTTATTAAATGTGGAAAGAAACAAATTTTTCCTATTGAGAAAGTGGAAACAGAAGACACAATTGGAGCAGGAGATACATTTTTTGCAGGATTTTGTGTTGAATACTATAAAACAAGAGATATAATAAAGAGCGCAGAATTTGCTAAAGATATAACAAAGACTTTTTTAATTAAGAAAAAGAGGAGATTATAATGGCTAACGTAAAAAATATTTTAAAGGATTTAATAAGAATTAACTCAACCATAAAATCACCTATCAAAATATAACTAAAAACAAAAGACATTCATCTCATAAAAGACATTGTCTCCTATTTTTTCCAATGACAATTGATACCCGTCTTTTTTGATGCACTGGTTAATTTTTTCAAGATACTTATCTCCCAGTTCGATGACATCATCTATGTTTTCACTGCAGATTGACATAAATTTCTGTGGATTCTCCCTATAAGGGATAAATACTCTTGATTCCTCGTATCCTTGAAGGGTTGAGGTATCAACATTCCTTCCATCTATCCAGACCATGTCCCTTAATTCAAGCCAGTCCTCAAATACATATTTCTGCTCCTCATTTACAATTACCTCAACATTACCCTCGAAACCATTGTTGAAATAATTCTTGCCATCCACTGTTTTTAATGAATCTTTTCCACAAATCGCGACATATACCCTCTCAACATTTATTTCATATTCTGCCAAATCTTTGATTAGAGCAACTAATGTATCTCCACTGAATATCCCAACATCTACTAAAGAGACATTCTTTCCAGCATATTTATTTGCAAGATCTTCCAGCTGTTCTTTTATGGAAGGAAAGCCTACCCTTGATTCCAGTGTATATTCTCCTAAAGGATCACTTGCAGATACTGTCCTTGTAATACTGAAAGAGTCGCTTATATTAGGCGTATCCTTCTCATTGAAATATATTTCATCCAAGCTAATTATTGGATTATCATCTTTAACAATAAAATCCAAAATTGGCTGTTTTACCTCATCATAATCCAATGTTACGTATTTTACATCCGGGCTTAGATAATTCCTAAACTCTTCTATGTATTGTTGCTCAAGTTTTTCAAGTTCCTCTTTAGTTCCTGAACTTAATTTAATCCCCAGCTTGTTTTCAAGTGTCTGGGGGATGCATTTTGATATAACATAGCTTTTCATATTATTTACCTCCATTTTTGCATAGCTTCTGCTATCTTAATTGATTTTAGCGGGTTACAAATCAATACAATCCTAATTTATTCAGGATGAATTTCGCAGCATCGCCCCCATAATACAGCTTATCTGAGGGGAATACTTCTGGCAGCTTCTTAAATATTGCAGTAGAGTTGATCTGAGACGAGAACCCACCAACTCCCTCAATTGGAGCGATGTATACAGGAGTTTCTGAATATTTGGGATTAAGTTTCCGATCATTTATTTTCATGATATGATAAAACTCAATCGCAGTTCCAGCACTTCCACCTATTATCTCGACACCATTTAGCAGTTTTGCGAAAACTTCTGATTCATCTCCAAATTCACTAGTGCTATATCTTGGCTCAGCAACAAGCTTTAGGTCTAGACTTTTTAGAGCATATTTCTCCCCCCTCTCTGGCAGTACACCTATAGTTTTCATACCATTGTCCTTTGCTATTTCACTTGCATACTTTGGAACACCAAAGGTTGTTCCTCCTGTTAAAACTGCAAGGGGCTGATTTTTAAAGTACATAATGCTCTCCTCAATCACCTTCTGCACAAGCTCCTTATTATCATCACTTCCTCCCGAAAACCCAACTATATATGCTAGGTCAAATTTTTTCATAAACTGTTTAACAACTTCGTCCATTTTCTTTTACCTCCATTCATTTTTCCATAGCTCCCGCTATCTCAAATCATTTGCAATTAAGAAGAAAGGCTGAAAGATTCAGCCAATCTTCCCAATATCCTTACTTAGGGGGCGCTTATCTGATTATCAGTCAAAAACTCCTCTCTTTTGATATCATCTATGACATAATACACATTCTGGTCTATTATTGGATAAGTTTCTTCAAGATTTTCCATGAACTCTTCGAGTTCCTTGATATTCATGAATATGAGTTCGAACATAAAATCATAACCACTGTTTATTTTGTAAAGCGAGTTTACATTTGGATGTTTGTTGAGGTAATTCATCAGATCCTGCCTTACATCTCTTTCAACTTTTACTGTGACCTTTGCTCTTGCTGCATAGCCAAGTTCGTTAAAATCCAGCAGGCATGTATGCTTTGTTATTATGCTGCCATAATGCTGTTTCATCCTGTCAAATATTGTTGAGATAGGGATCCCAGTCTTTCTTGCCATCCTTGTCAATGATTCTCTTGCATTGTTTCTCAATTGTTTTAGGATCATCATGTCTTTTTGCGGTATTTTCATTTTTGTTTTCACCCTTTGATCTTACATATTTTTGCTTTTAAACATAATATATTTCCATACTCTTTTTCTCCAAAGAGAATTGGATAAAATTTCTCTCCACATACTTCAACCTCTCTAAAATTAATTAGCTCAAGCCCTATGTTATCTCGTGACTTTTTCATATCGCCATACACTAAATATCTTATTGGAATTTCAGACTTGCATTTGCCATTTACTAACTTGAGATTCCTTAAGCAATTCATAACAACAAGGGATGCCTCTTCAGGTTTAATTCTTTCATCAAACTCAAGAGAGATTCCACACCCAACATTATCAATAAGAGTTTTAGTTTCAATGAGGTTGTTTTTCATCAACACAACTTTATTGAGTGGTACACTATGGACTAACTTTTTTGTTTCCTCATCTTCTTTTGTTATGATTATGAAATTCTCAGTTTCTGCGCTGGTAGAATGCAAATCTATAACATAATCGCACTTGCTAAGTTCATCTAATAAAGATATTGCAAGTTTTTCTTCATGATTTCCATTCTCTTTTCCAGGGAAACACCTGTTCAAATCAGCATCAATGAATCGCTTGCCTTGCTTCATAGCTTCAGTATTTGCCAAAAGTAAAACAATTGTGCCCTGAACAAGTGAAATATCTTTAAGCGTTTCTATAATCTTTTTGCCAAGCACTTCATTTCCGTGTAAACAGCCAACTATCCCTACAACAGGCTTGCCAAACCCATGAATTGCCTTATACATTTTTTAAAGCCCCCAACATCAAAACCGAATCCCCTGCTGCATAATCCAACTTC
>DAOVBM010000002.1 GCA_030670545.1 Candidatus Woesearchaeota archaeon | reverse complement strand
ACCTATCTTTACAGACCAGTTTACATTCTCATCTAAAGTATTATTCTCATAATATGCCTGCGCCCTGATATGAATAATATCATCTGGAAGTATGTTTTTATCAGGGGATATTGATATCGGCAATACTGAGAAGTTTATGACTTCAATTCTAACTTCAGTATTATTTTGTGTAGTACTATATGTCTCATTAAATACTGTGATGTTGAAAGTATGGGTGTCTACTGTTCCTGGAGCTGTGTAATATACTTCAACATCTTTTGAACTGTTCTTTAGAACATAGATGTAATTATCGCTAATATTTAACACAGATGAATCAGAGACATTCAAACCAAAGAAAAGCATCATGTTTCCAATGTTTGTTATTGTTAGATCCCCAGCATATCCTTTTGAGTTCGCTCCTGCACTAGCTGTAAGTACTATTGGGGAAATGGACCATCTGTCATCATCAATAACCGTAACATTAAATAAATATAATGCCTCATCTTCCGCACTTGTATTTATTATTATTGGATATGTACCTGCATCATATAAGTAAGGGACATAAATGCTAACATTAATTGATTCATCTTGTCCAGCATCAAGATCAAAATTAGTTTTATTGAAACTGATGTCAAAATCATTGCAATATTGACCGCTTTGGCAGGATATTGTTATATTTGAAAGTTTGTCATTTCCTATTGATTTTATTGTGAAATTTACTGAAGCGTTTACATTAGTCTGCAAAGGGATATTTATTGGTTCCTCTGGAATTGAAAGGATTTTATTTGAAAAAACATTGATGAATATATCTGACTGGTTCGTTGGAGTTGTTGAATCTGGATTAAGCCACTGTGCTCGAGGATTTATTTTATATGTTCCAGGAGGCACTTTACTTAATATTGTAACAGAAAAAGGAAATGTTGAGGAGTCAGAAGAATTGAGGATGTAATCCATAGATAAACTATAATCATATCCTACAAATGGCTCAACATAAAATAATGAAGAATTATAAATAATATCCACCAGTAAAAGATTTGTTTTAATATTTCCAGTATTATTTACAGTCACATTTAAAGCAAATTGTTCAAAGTTATCAAACGTGATTCCTGTTGCATTATAGATTAAAGGCTCTGGCTCCACAGATAAAAACGTCTTTGCTATTGATTCAAATGAGGTTGTTAACTTAGTAATATTCATTACACCATCCCATGCATAGACTGTAAGATTATAAATTCCTGCTTGACCTGGAGTGATATTTACCTCGTAGATATCATAAGAATTATATTTGAAAAAATTTCTATCAATAGATACACTTTCAGTGGCATTATCTGGTTTTTTAATTTCACACCATACATTAGGACTAGTATTAAGGTTATCAGTTATATTAAAAGTGGTTATAAATTCATCATTTAATGCATAAAATTGTTCCAAATCTCTTGAGATTATGCTTGGTGGTATATCCTGAAGATTAACATTAATAATTGTATCCTTCTCAACAGGTGGTAATGGATTACTTTGCTGAATTGTAATATTTGCAGAATAAGTTCCTCCAGACAATGGTGAATCCCCATACCAATCATAAAGAATCGAAAAATTGAATCTTTCCAATGGCAGTAATTCAACAGGGTATTTAGGTAACCAATCAATATGACCAATCAAACTCCCAGCATCAGTAATCATAAAACTCAAATTTATATTGCCTGAGTTAAATACTGCAAGATTATCGAACATCCCACTTGTTCCTGTTGGATATGTCCTGGTAGCAAAAGACTTTGGATAGTAATCCCAACCCCTGTCTTCAGGGACAAATACAGTTATATTTATAGTGTCCCTAAATTGTTCATTAGATTCCATTGAAATATTTACTGAATAATAACCTGGGGCAGTTCCATTAGGGATTGTTATATATACATCAACAGATTCGTTATCTTGAGCAGGCAGAATATTACCTGGCATTAATTTAATCCCTGATACTAATCTCAACCATTCCCATGGCAGATTACCGTTAATTTTTGAAAAAGCAAAAGAGGATGCAGCACCATTTCCTATATTTTCCACATAAAATCTTGTTAAAGGGGTAGTTTTATTAGACCCATGATAAGACTCTTCAAATATATAATCTTCAATAATTTTAGTCGATTGGTCAGGAGTTACACTTATCTTAAGGTTCATAGGGATTATATGTGACGCATGAGATGGATCTTTGTATCTAAAATATATAAACATATCATATATTTTCCCTGGCTGAAGTCCTTCAGAAAGAGTCACTAAGAAAGTCCTATTGCATTCCTCATCTACATCGCCACAAACAGCTGCATTATCTGTATAATTTGTATAGCTTGACTGCCATAAATCATCTCCTATAAAATCAACAGTGATATTTGCATCGTATGCTTTAATAGAGCCAGTGATGCCCCTGCCTAAATTAATTAAAGAAGTGTTCAATTCGAATGTTGTGTTTTCTGGAACGGTCGTTACAATATATTTGCCAATCAAAATTTTATTTGAATCTGGAGATATTTCCGTAGTTACATTTGCTTCATTCCAAACATAGAAATACTGTCTTGTTGAATTTGCGCTAAGCCCCCTCATATCTGTCCAGTTTGTCACAACAGAAAGGTTCCCATAATCGTGAATTGGATAAGTGAGTACAAAAGAACAATCTTGTGTGCCCCCTTGAGTATCAAAATCTTCACACCGTGTATACCTTCCGATTTCCCCATTATTCTCATCATATATGGTTATTGTAGCATTTTTTATACCAAAATCATCAGTTGCTCTTCCAGTGATATTTGCAGATGCAAATATATCATAAACCTCAGAATCCACTTCATGTGGTTTAAGAATTGGAGGTTCAGCATCTAAATACATCCATTCTGTTGAAGTATGATTAGTACGATTAAATTCATCAATTATCGTTGCATTGAAGAAATAATATCCAGATTCATTTACAGGAAAACTATGATTTCTTAATCCCATCCCTGAAACGCTATCCTTATAAACTGCATTGATAGAGTTTGGAGGAGGAAGCCTATGATAATATAAAGATATATTAGTAAATCTCTCAGTAGCATCTGATGCAACTACACCTACATAAATGCTCTGTTGACCTGATGAGGTGTTTCGACTAGCCTTTGTTTTAGCATCAAAATCAATAAGAGGGAAGCTCTTATCATAAACTATTGAAACATAATCGGAATCAGGTGGAAATACTTGTGGACAGTAAACAGAAAAATTAAGATAACCCTCTAGGAACATATCCTCTGGAGGGATAGTATATTGTTCTATCTTGCCTTTTTGAGGGATACCTAAGATGGATTCATTTTCTATCCCATTCAATTTAAAGCTACAAACCATTGATAGGGATTCATCAACAAAAATAGAAACATCAAGTGTTGTATCATGCTTTGACTCAGGCTCTGGGTAAACAATCTTCACAGGAAAACTCTGGTTGTCTGCATAGATGTTTATATTGGAATATTCAATTGCACCCATATCTGAGAGATTAAAGTAAAATGGGATTTTCCAGGAACCATTAATCTCATCATTCAAGATATCATAACTGATTTTAATGTCATGTGGTGCATTACATTCAAATGTGTCATTATTATCTATTAATTTAAATATTTGTGAGCCAATAGTCACTGATACATTCTTTGGATTGCCACCCCTTCTCCAAACTTGGAATTGATTTTGCCCAGTATCTGCAACCCAAATTGTATTTAACAATGAAACATTAAAATTATCAACATTTGCCCAATTAAAGCTTATACCACCTATACCCGCCATACTACTCTCCACATCTAATCTAAAATCATCTTCACAATCACCATTCATGTTTGTTCGTATAATATTATCATAAGTTCCATTATCATAAACCCACCAAAGATAGTCTCCATAAATAGTTTCCAAACCCTTCAATGTCTTGTCAAAAGGACAGCAATCGCAATTAATGATAGTATCTAATTCATTTGTATATTTATTAATTTTAACAACTTTGCCTGTGTTTTGATTTGTGTGACCAGCATAAATAAAATCGCCATGAACTGCAATAGGATAAAAGAATATATCACTTCGATTAAGTCTCGTTAAGTTTTGAAAATTTGTAATATTATATTCTTCAATGAATTTGGATCCAGCATCTGCCCCAATTACCCAAATGGTTCTCTGGTCTGCATCATAATCTAAATCATATCCTTTAATGCTAATATTATATTGGGTATCAAAATTATGTGTAACTTTATATTCTTCACTCCCTAAAGTTGACACAGTCCATATATCCTCAGGCATTTTTCCATTCGTGGTATTTGTTGTTATCCCACTTGCATAATCTACAGAACCAATAACAGAATCCATCTCCCATGTGTCATTCATCGAGATGCACTTTACAGTAAGTACAGGAAGAGAATTATTATCCCCAAATACCAAATAATCTTCAGGCAATGTGATGGATCTATCATAACTACAGGGTTGACCAAGATTGCAAGAAAGAGTCTCCTGCTCTTGCAGTGAATTATTCAAGATGTCATGATCATAAAATGTAGGAAACACCTTAATCCCAACAGCAAAAGATGCAGCTAATAAGATTAGAACAAGGACTATCAAACCACTAACTACCACTCTCTTTTGAGCTACTTTCATGTTATTTCTAACCCACACTACAATAAACAGTTATTTTAAATATTTACAATTCTTCCATTTAAATACTTTTTGGTATTGAAAATCTCGATGGAGAGATATTAATAAGTATTCAATTTAGTTCAATATGGAGTGAAAGATTTATGCATAAGTTTCCCTGCCAGAAGCTAAGGCACTCACAAAAATTTTCGCAGAAAATTTTTGAATGTTTGTTTACCAGATTCGTGTAAATGTTGCTTTAAGCAAACCAGTCATGTTTGTTCCTATTGTCGCGTTCTTTGGGACAATTGCCTGGATTGTTATTGTTCTTGTTGTATTTTTAGGAAGCACGAAATCATTGTCTTCAACAATTATCCATGGCCTGATAGGACCCTTGACATCAAACCATACCCTTACATCCTTGTCTTCGTTCCCATAGATCTCAAGAGTTCTTGTGCCTTTTGCTCCTGGAGGTATCTTTGAGAAATATACCTTATCTGTTGCTATGTTAAATCCGCCATTGCCGCTGACTTCAAGCTGTATTTCATACTGCTGTATCTGGTCTACAACTATAAGATAATAGAATCCGTATGAGATTATAATTCCTATAAGAAATGCAATTATTAAGTATGCTATCGCTTTTTTTGGTTTCATTAGTTCTCCCCCTTATCATGATATTAAATATTTTACACTTAATGATTAGATTGGATGCTGATGCTGGCCCTCACAAAAATTTTCGCAGAAAATTTTTGTTTTAGTCAAGATCCATTTTCTCAAGCTCTGCAAGCTCTTCTTCAGCTGATCTCTCCATGTCTTCTTTTGTTTTTGGTTTTTTCTTTTTAACTTTTTCTTTTTTGCCTGTCTTTTTTTCTTTTCCTTCTTCTTCAGATTTCTTTTTCATAAATATAAAGAAGAATATATTGCCTCCTATAAGAAGCAGGATTATAAGAATTATGACAATTACCCAGATCACAGTGCTGCTAAAAAAAGGCTTTTCAGTCACAGGAGATATTGGTTCAATAAGTTCAACAGGATATTTTCCTTCAACAATCATATCATCAAAATAAACCTTGACAAGAGCTGTGTAATTTCCAGGCCTTAGGTTTCTTGTATTCCAGTAGCTCCTGAACCAGAGACTCTTGAATGGCAGGATGTCATATCGCGAAGAGCGCACAATGTCAAGCTCATCACCAGTGCTGTTAAAGAATGTGACATCTGTAAACACATCATACAGCACATCATTCCACAGGCTTCCTATATTTACAAGATACTGTGTAACAGTGCCTGCCTCAACCTGTTTTGACGTATTAATAATTTCTATATTCTTATATCCAACATAAGCTATGCCCCCAACTTCAAGGTCTATGCCGTCATAATTGATAAGGATTCTTACCCTGAATTTGCCTTTTAATCCCTCAGCAGGCAGCCAGTCAATATACATCTTTTTTGTCTCTTTTGGCTTAATCGATATCTCAAAGTCATTTTTATTGCCTGGCTGGTATGCCTGCATTGTCGCAATCCTGTTATCTTCAGGATCATAAATCTCAACTATGGCTTTTACAGACTTTATAGTCTCATTTCCTAAATGCGTCAGTATAAGGTCTATAGCCATCTCTTCGCCTTCTTTGACTGGTTTTGCCTCAATCTTACCCCTAAGGTACTTTCCAGGATAAGGCACAAATATTGTTATCTTTGATTTTACAGTTCCTACTGCTCCTACCTGACCCCCCCTTAATTTTGGAGGAGATTCAACAGCCAAAACCCAGAAGTCATGAGGTCCTGGAGTTTTTACTTCAGACGGAAGATCAAGGGTTACATGAATCTGTTTCTCTTCACCAGTTCGAAGAAACATTTTTTCCGTATCAACCTTAATAGATCCTTTCATCTCCAGAGGCTCTTCAAATCCAATCACAACATCCATTGGAGGCATATTGCTTACTACTCCATAATCAAGTTCAATATGAGCATTTGGCTCATATATCTGGAAATAGTTTACTATTCCCCTAATGCCTATGCCCAGAATCGGCTGGCATAGCAAAATCAGGATAAATAATGATGAGATGAACATTAAGATTTTTTTAGAATTCATTGTATACCTCTGATTCTATAAAAAATAATAAAAATAAAAAAATAATAGATTCAGCTTAAGAAGTTGCTGAAGCTATAAAGTTAATGGTTGCTGACTTTGAGCCTGGCACAGCATCTGATGGAATTACCAACTGAAGGTCCATAGCTACAAGGTCTGCAGCGTCAATAGATGATAGGTTTCCGCAGAATAGTGCGCCACCTGTTGTGACAACCTCTGTATAAGCATCTATGTCGCTACTAACACAAGCTGAAACTTCTCCTCCTTCTGTCTTATCTACCTTCCACATAAAAGAGTTGACATCTGCAGTACCTCCGATAAATCCGTCTGCATCTACTGTTGAATTGACATTAATATCAATGTCAACGTTTCCGTCATTCTCAATCACAAAAGCGCCATCAGGAACTGTTCCAGTCCAGTTTAGTGTATTTCCATCTGAATCAATTGTTGCTGATGCTACTCCTGCATCTACTGCTCCAGCTCCAAAATCAATCGTATTCTCTGGGATTGCAATGGATGTAACTGATGTAATGTTGAATGTTGCAGTTCCTGCCTGTTCGATAACCATACCTGTGATCATAGGCGCTCCCATTCTAAGTATCAGAGCAGTGCTTCCAAGTGTCACTACAATCGCAGCAACAACAATGACTGCCAATGTTTTATTTGAAATCTCGTCTGCCATTTTTATTTAACACCTCGCGTTTATTTAGTTTTTTATTTTCAATCCTTAAAAAAAATCTATCCTGGCGTAGCCGCCACTGGTGCTGTTGCCTGAGGCAACACTACCAATCTCACCTGACCATCCTGTGCCTGTTCTCCTACTTCTACTCCTTCAATGTAGAGCTTTACAATACCAACTCCCCTGTCTTCTGTAGGGTACCAGCTCATATCATAAGAGTGCTGAGACAAAACCAGCCAAGTGCTTAGTAACGAAGTCACCAATATCGCTACTATCAAAATTGCCAATGTTCTGTTTGAAATATCGGCCATCTAAACACCTCCTAATGTTTAATTACTAATCTAATAATCTTCTCTGAACATATTTCAAATATAAAGATTATTGTGTTATAGAATAGATATTGCAAGATATAGTCTCTATAATAATACCCCTTTGGCTGCTGATTTGGGGAATTTTTAGACGATAAAAACTAAAAACCACAGAAAGGGGGGTTTAGTTAGTGATTTTGAAGTAGTAAACCCCAGTATACAAAAAACAACACAAATATACAGATAATATAGAACTAGGAATATAGGTTTAAAAATCGCAGTTTCGAGGGATTCAGCAATAGGCAATATTATGAGCCATAATAATACAGGATTTTAATCTTATAAATGTTTAACAAAAGCTTCTTCATCGATTTTAGCTAATTTAAGAATTCCTTTGAGAGTTCCAATCTTAAGCTCTTTATGATTTTTTCTTAAGTCTTGGCAATTTCAGCCACCTCAAAAGTAGCTAATTCCTTTGCTCAACTGGAAACTCTTGTAGATAAAGTTCAGTAGCTTCTTTAAGATTATCCAAAGTTTCTTCGATAGTAGTACCTTGACTTACTGTACCAATCTCAGGACATGTAGCTACGTACATATCTTCTTCCTTTTGTATTAATGCTGTAAATGTCCTCATAATATCATGGATTAATGTCCATATAATATAAATGTTGCATGCCCTAATTCAAACTGCTGTCCACGCTGCGTTACCGACCGAATATTTTCCGATTTAATAGTAGAAGAATAGAGGACTTTGATTAACCCCATTTTTGATGAATTAATCAAAGTAATCTATCAGAGTTTTGAACAAATTGATGGGTTATTCAAAACTCTCAATATATAAATAAAAGCTATATTCTTATTTTAGTATGGCAGGACTATGGAAAAAAGAATTTCTAAAGAAGCAAATTAAAAATGGACACAGAAAAAGCATTAGTAGTATTTCAAGGAAAAAGTATTAGAAGAACTTGGTTCAATGATGAATGGTGGTTTTCAGTAGTTGATATCATAAGTGTATTAACAGAAAGCGGAAGGGCAAGAAAATACTGGTCTGACCTAAAAAAAAGGCTTACTGAAGAAGGTTTTGAGTTGTCCGCAAAAATCGGACAACTGAAATTAGTGTCTTCTGATAGTAAATCCTACCTAACTGACTGCGTAAATACAAAAAACGCATTTAGGGTAATCCAATCTATTCCATCTAAAAAGGCAGAACCTTTTAAACAATGGCTCGCAGAAGTAGGTTATCAGAGAGTACAGGAAATAGAAAACCCTGAATTGGCTCAAAAACGTATGAAAGAATTATACAAAGCAAAGGGCTATTCAGAAGATTGGATTGAGAAACGAGTTAGAGGAATAGCAGTAAGAGATGAATTAACTGGCGAATGGGATAAAAGAGGCATAAAAACAAAAAAAGAATACGCTATTTTAACTGCAGAAACACTAAAAAATCAAAAGATTTTTTGTGCACCAGAAATTGGTTTGCAAATTTCTTAGTGTATCAAAAGCCACTTTTGGTATGACTCAAGGAGAATATAATCAAGAGAGTTTCTCATTAATTGTCTTTAGATTATAGAGAATTATTTGCTGAAGTATCTGACCTAACTTCTGGTCGTCACGCTTCTTTGCTCCTTTTGTGGAAAACACATATTCTTCAAGCAATCCCAGAGGTATATCAAAAATAGGGATTTCATTTATTTGCAGGAAATGGAAGACAATAAGCCTGGTTGTCCTGCTGTTCCCGTCAAAGAAAGGATGAATGTGCTGAAACTCATTATGAATATATGAAGCAAATTCAAGAAGTTCTTTTAATGCGTGCTTTTTCACATTAAGAAAGTCATTGTATCTCTTGACAAGTTTATCTAACAGCGAATCTACATCTTTATAATGAGCAACTTTGTAATCTACATTCCCGCGTATAGTAACATGGTCATCTCTAATCTTGCCAGCCCATTCTGGTTTGTGCTGCAGCGCAATAAAATGATAGTTCAACATGCTGTCTTTTGAGAGAGGAAGCTCGTCCCTCACATTCTGGATCATCTGCAGAAAAGCTTTCTGATAATTCTGGACTTCCTGAACAGACTCAACACTCAGGTTCTCTGGAACAATTTTATCCTTAAGCAGCTTGATTGTCTGCCTGAGAGTAATTGGATTGCCTTCAATACTCAGACTATGATGAATAAACTTTATCTGGAATGTCTCAAGAATCTCCTGATACTTTCTATTATTGTCTTCTATTAGCCTTTTGAATTTTGCAAGCTCTTTCTTAATATCATCAAAATATTCATCTGTTTTTAGTCTGGAAACCATTGGCCTATGGCCAAAATAAACAATAATATCACCTAAAAAAGAATTATAGGGAACAATAGCCTTGAATGGTTTTCTTGAAAGCACAACCAGAAATCCATTATTTTCCAGAACAGATGATATTTTTGAGAATGTTCTTGCATGAAGCCCAATATCTTTAACTCCAAAAGATTTTTTCAGGAATGCTTTGCTTAGATATTTGGCAACGGTCTCATCAAACAATTCATTGTAATTCACATCATTTTTTATACAGTACTTTAGCATCTCAAATAAATGCTGATTCTTCTGGTTCATGCTCCTTTCATAGCCATACTCATTCTTGACAATTAATTTAATTCCTACAAGAGTCTCCAAAATCTTCCTGATCTTATCATATTCTGACTTCTTTTGCTTAAGTCCCTGCACAATATCCACAATCTTTCGTGGACCTCCTTTTTCGTACAATTCCATGAATACATCATATTTAGTCACCATTATAACCATCCTAAACACTATTACTTAATAAAACTTTCTATTTGGCACGATAATTCCTAGATTTACGGATAAATCATGCTAATTACCCCTCTTCCCATATTTTCTTATTAATCTGCTTTATCTTTTCTTCTAACTGAACAATAACCGATACATAATAATCTTCCAAGTATTCTAATGTTTTTCCTTCAAGTATTGTGTTTAGCCTGTTATTGAACTCGCTTTTGTTGATTATGCCTTTCTCAAGTTCATGATAAAGGCCTTCTACTGCTTTTTTCATAATAACCAGATCGTCTTTTATTGACCTTATTGACTTTATGCACAGATTTTTTCTTTTTTGCAATTCCCTTATCCTTCTCTTCCTCTTATAGTTGTCAAAGAAAGACAATCCTGCAATATAAGAAATAACTCTGGACACACATCTTACAGGAATTAATATTATCTTTTTCATCCTTGCTATAATAGCATCTAACAGCGGCAGGAACTGTATTAATATAAAGAATACAAGCATTGCAAGGATAAGCAGTATTGCAGGGAATGCCCAGTAGCTGATATCCTCCTTATGTTTCTTATACCACGTTTCATATACTTTCTCTGGAGGAGTATAATATCTTGTGATTATCCGGTTTTCCTCTACAGTAAATGTTTCTGAATATTGCTGTACATTTTGGCCATAATATATCCTTAGTGTAATAAAATAATCTTCTGCTATTGCATCAGATGTGTCCCAATAAGCGCTAAACTGCGCAGAACCATGCGCAGGAATAGTCTCAACGCTTGTAACGCTCTCATAATGATATCCTGTCTTGCTTGTAATAATCATATCTGCAACAGTGCCCACTGCATCCTGATTCCAGTTATTGGAAAGTGTTATATTGAAATCTGCAAACCCACCAATCTTAAAATCATCAACCCTGATATCCTGTATACTTACCATCCATGAGCCATAATCAAAATCCCTGTTGAAATTTACAGAATTTCCATCATAATACAGGATTGCGCTGCACTTGTATGAACCATGCTTAAGTTCATCACCAAATTTTTTTCGTAAGTCAACCTGTTTCTTTGATTGCAGAGAAATCTCATCAGTCCTCGCATCAATAATTTGCGCACCGCCATTATCATATACTCTTATATCTGCATATATGGAATCAATATCAATCAAACCCCTGTTTGACAAAGGGAATATTAAAGAGACTGGCTGCCTAGGATTTAATGATTCTATGCTCATATTGGAATCAAGGTACAGGCCAGGATAAGGCACAAAAGCGTTGAACATTGCTTTTACAACAGGAATAACTCTGACATTATCCTGTCTTGAATCCCTTTCTGCTTCAGGGGTTTTATCATCTTGCGTGAAGATTAGATATGCGCTGTGCTGTCCAGGCTCGCCTAATGACTCAGGATAGCTAATCTTAAAAAACGCTTTCTTGAAATCATCAGCATCAGTTAAGGATATTGAATGATTCAGCAATGTGATATACTTGCTTAATTCCCCATCTGCAGAAATACTAACAGTAAAATTTTGCTTATCTGAATTCACAATCCAGAAAGAATATATATAAGCAGTATCAGACTTAAAAAACTCATTATATCCAGCAGGGGATATTCCAAATGCTGAGACGGGCTCAATAGTTATCAACAATAACGCAGCTGCTATGACCAAGATTCCAACTCCGGTTTTAATTAGGGATACCATTTTTATCTACATATTTATGTTTTTGTACCAACAGCTTCTATTATTATATCTGTCGATTTTGCGCCAGGCGGCTCGTTATGCGGCACTTCTACAGCCAGCTCTATCTCAGCATAATCTTTAGTATCATTATAATGGAGATTTGCCACAGCAAACTGTGCTAAACCTGTCATGTTCAGCCAGTCAGATGCGGAAAGAGTCATATTGAATGATGCTGGTTTTATAGTCGATTCTCCTGCTTTGAACATGAAGTACTTAGTTCCAAGAGGGGCAAGATCCCATAGCTGTACAGATGCATGGACTGTAAGGTTGACATGCACATTGCCTTTATTTTGCACTATGAATGGCTGAGGAGAATCATCCTCTGTACTTTCATTGTCTCCGGGTTCCATTCCTGCTACACTTATATCACTGACAACAAGACTGATATCAATAAGAGATGCTACTGTATAATTCCAGATATCTGATTCTTCACCATATTCTGTTCCGTCATGCGCTGTTACAGTCCAGTTGTATGGGCTGTCAAGGTCCAAATCTTCCTCAATAGTGTAGCTTGTTCCAGTTATATTGTCTACATCAACTTCTGGATTGATGCAGTCTGACAATCCATAGCATCCTGTCCTGATCAGATACAGCCTGTATGTAACATTGTCTCCATTATCATCAATGACAGAAGACCAGTTGAAAGTCGACCTCTTATCATAGCCAAATGAATCATTTGCAGGAGCTATAAGCGTGACTTTTGGCGGTGGAACATTAGTTATCTTGATTGTGAAATTATAGCTTGCTTCAATACTGCTGCCTTCCACATCCTGCAGCACATTGTTTTCAGGATCAGTCACTGCAGCATAAATCCTGTAAGTTCCATCTCCATGCGTAAAGTTCTCTGATGAATTGTACTTTCCATTGAAGAACTGGTCAAGCGCAATATAGCTGTCATTTCCCTGCGTGTATCTGCCAGTTATGTCATCAAGGGCTGTAAACTCAGCCTCCCATACTAAGCTTGTGCTGTTCCAGTAATCAACTTTAATCAATAGGAATATTGATGCATTGGTTGGGCCTAAGTTCCTGACCCAGCTTTCATTTACAGCAGAGACAGATGCAGCTGCAAATGACAGCATGGCAAACAGGATTACAGCTAAAGCTATCAAATTCCTGTTATATTTCCATATTCCTCTTAATGTCTTATTCTTGCGCATCTTGTTTCTTTTCTTTTGATTGCATCTTCTTTTTCGCCCTGTCATAGACAGTCCAGACTAAGCGCCTGTCTTTTGAGAGAAGGTTTGCAATGTCTATCAGCCTGAGGCCTTTCTCTTCCCTGAGATATTTTGCTGTGCTCTCAAGGATGCTGAATTGCCTGTCAGCAAGAATCTGTAGAGGAACTCTTTCAGTACCTGAAATATTCAGCTCAAATCCTCTTGACTTTGCATTTTTTAGTGTGGTCCAGATTGTTTTCTGGCTTCTTTTCAATAACTGTGAGATATCATTGACACTATAACATGAATTTAGATAAAGAGTGACTGCCTCAAGAGGAGGCATTTCTGAATCAAAAATAGAAACAGGAATACTCATGGAAGGAAGTTCGACAAGAAGCATGAACTCTTCGACTGAAATCTTATGCCTTTTCTTAAACTCCCTTATCTTATTCAGAAAACTGCTCTCTTTTGCCTCAAATGATGTGACAGCCTTATCATTAACAAAACTATAAGATTCGGCATCCTTTTTGACAGTTTTTTTCATATGTTCCCTAATTTGTATGACAAAGTAAAAAATAAAATAATCTGCTTGACCTAATTTGTTTTTAATATATGAGTGTATGAGGGATTAATTAATCTTAATTTGTATGACAAGAAGTATATAAGTTTATTGGTTTTTTCTTAATTTGAGTGTATAAATATGCAGGCAAATTGAATAAACCATAAGACCCTAAACCGAAACCTTTATATATAAATATATATTCTTTAGATATATACTTATATCTAATTGATATACAAAATGGCGCACACAACACAAATATTGGAAAAACAAAAATTACAACATTCTCCTAATCTGAATACTGTATTAATGGTAGAAGAAACACTAAAAGAAGCAAGGGAATTAGTAACATTGGCAGATTTAAAAAGAAAATTGCCCCGAAAAGTGATGCATCAGACTTTAATACAAATATTAGACTATCTGCAGATTAGCGGGAAAATAATGATTGGAACAAAAGGAGTCCTATGGATTTTTACTGAAAGGAAAGAATTAAATGAATTAATCAAAAGGGGAACAGAAGTATGAATCAGTCAGTAAGAGTAATTCTCTTAGATGAAGCAGATAGTGAATACAAGAGATTAAATGAAATAGTTGGCAACCAGCGAAAACAAGGAATGGAAAGCACAAAAGAGATACAATTATTGCGTTCTATAAAACAGAAATTTGAATTTGTAAAGGCCAATCCATTTTATGGAGACAATATCCCTAAAAAATGTATACCTCAAAAGTATAATGTTCAAAATTTATGGAGAGTTGAACTTTCTCAATATTGGAGAATGCTGTATACTATTAAGGGAGATGAAGTAGAAATAATATGTTTTGTTCTGGATATTATTGATCATGAAAGATATAATAAAAAGTTTGGTTATCGGAAGAAATAAGCAATAGCTAGCAACATGCTTCACCTTTTTTGCTCTTTAGTTTTTCTCACATGAATCATTTCACTGCGCAATTTCTCAAAGGCTTTACAACAAAGTTTTAGTTTCATACACTTGTCAGGTTCACAATCTCATCAACCCTATATATATCTTTAATAGTCATAATTCCGAGAGTCATATTAATCCACATGTCAAAGAATCCGCTATCGGTCGTTATATTACCATCAGTATTATTCACATACACAGTATAATTATAAGTGCCAGGGAGATAATTAGTATAATTATCCAGAACAAATGTGCTTGAGGAAATATTATGCATTGTATAATTCACTTCATCAGCTCCAGGAGGTTTTATGCCAGCCAGAACAGTATCAATTGTATAATTGCCTTCAAGGATTTCTGTATCTATAGTAACATTATCTCCAAATCCAACAGGAGATGTTGCATTTACCCACAATATCGCTCCAATACCAAACCCATCAAAGTGCTGAGCAATGAAGTTAAGAGTATTTCCAGAACAATATAAATCAGTGCATATTGAAGCATCTGTACAATTCCCTTCCAGATTTGATTCATCAGCTATGATATTCCCCACAGACACAAGCTCAAACCTTGACGGGTAAAATCCTTCTGCATAATATAATCTAAACTCACTGCAATTGATATTCTCTAAAGTGACATTTGCAGTTGAATTGATTGTATGATGCAATGCATGCACATTGACTGATACAAACCCTTCAGCCATATTTATCTCAACATCATAATCTTCACCAGTAGCATTCACTGCGTTTATCCAGGCCACTTTTGTATTATCTACTGCTAATGTCATTCTTTCAATCTTTTCTAAATCTGCAGCAGCAGAAAAGTTTGTGGTGTCAGGATGAATGAATTCATTAACTAAAGGCAGCTGTGTAGGTACAGAATAGTATATAGTAACAGGCAGCCAGTCGGCATATACCCTCCCTGCATCTGTTCCAACAGTCGTCCACTCAACCCAAAAATAATTCTTTATCTCGTCAGCAGTCCAGCTGCGTCCCCAGGTATCATTTTCTCCTCCTAATATGTAATCTCCCCCAGGCAATTCAATCTCATTAATCTGGAGGGAGGTCTTTGCGCTGGTCCAGGAGCTCATATTATCCCAGGATAGGCTTATGTTTGCATAAGATACGCGATTTTTGACAGTATATGTATCAAATAGTGAGACTTCTATGCCATGGATTATTGCATTATCAGGGATGATTGAAAAATTGTATCCCCCCCACCAGTCATATCTACCCTCATTGCAATAAGTATAAAGGTCATCATAGATATATACATAACTGGATGCATCACATTTACTTAGGCTTTGCACAAAGGTGGTAGGACTTATTTTGCTGGCGTTTGCTTCTAAATAAACAATCTTTCTGGTAATTGCAGATCTGCTTACATCCCATGTATTCAAATTCCCATCGACATCTTTGGTATGCACAATAATAGTGTAAGCAGTATTGGGCATAAGATTAGTCGCATTATAATAATTATTAGAGGTATTAATCACATTGACACCATCCAGATAGATGACAGCCTCACTGAAGTCCCCAAGACGGGGATTTGTCCAGTTCCAGTATAGCCATGTCTTTCCAGCATCTGGATTATTGAGGTTTGCCACAGAACCTAGTTGAGGGACATAGGTATAAAATATTGTTACCGGCAGCCAGTCCATATATACTCCGCCTGCATTTTCTCCAGTTGTTTCCCATTCAACCCAAAAATTGTTTTTTATTTCATCTAATGTCCAATTATGATTCCAGGTGTCATTTGAACCACCGAAAATATATGTTCTTCCAGGAGGGATTGTATCAATTATCTGGAATGAGATTTTTTCGCTTGTCCAGGAACTTCTGTTGTCCCACGACAGGCTTATGTTTGCATAAGATATTTTCTCTGAGGGGCAATATGTATCTTTAAGTTCAACCTGTATTCCAGTAATAATGGCGCCACCAGGTATGCTTGAAAAATCATACCCATTCCACCATTCATATTCATTTTTGTCGCAGTATGCATATTGTTCATCATCACTATAAACGTATAAACTATCACTGCACCTTGAAGGGCTTTCAATGAAAGCTGAAGGGCTGACTCTTGTTATGTTTGTGACTATAGGAGGTGTTGCATTTGTAGCAGCAGCAGTGTTGTTCACATCGTTAGTATTGACATAGCTGTATATGTCTTTGGTATGGACAGTGATTGTATAGTTTTGCTTAGGGACAAGATTAGTTGCATTATAGTAATTATTAGAAGTGTTCTGTTTCCAGACTCCATCAATATATATGATATTCTCTGTAAAATTTTCTTCAGAGGGGTTTGTCCAATTCCAGTATATCCAGGTATTGTCAGAAGATTGGCGTCCAAGATCAGTAACTGGGGAGAGCAGGTCTATCTCAAGAGTGTAATATACAGATACAGGCAGCCAGTCTGCAGATACAGGATTAAGTCCAGTTATATTCCATTCTACCCAGAAATGGTTTTTTAGCTCATCAGCTGTCCAGTTACGGCCCCAGGTGTCAGTGGAGCTGCCGAAAACATATGTGCCTCCAGGCAAGCTGCTTTCATTTATTACAGATGAGATTTTAGCAAGAGTCCAGTTTGAATGGTCATCCCAGGATAACCTAATGCCTGCGTAAGACTCTTTGCCTTTCTTGGTATATGCATCTTTAAGTTCAATCTTTATCCCTGTAATATTAGCATTATCAGGTATGCCTGAAAAATCATAGCCGCTCCACCAGTCATATTGGCCTTTTTTACAGGTTGTATATTGATTATCATCAACAAGTGCATACTCTGTAGCGTCGCATGTATCAGGGCTTCTTTCATAGAATGTAGGGCTTGATCTGTTTATATCTATCTCAATCACATAAGTCTGGTTGCTCAGGTGAGGAGTTATCCATTCAATCCAGTCTATTAATCCATTACCATTTGTGTCATTCTTCACAACATCTGGTACTTCTATCCTTGTATCATTGACAAGCCAGTAGAGATGCACAAACTCTGGTTTTGCTTCTGAAGGCAGAGATGTATAAGTAAAGATATCTGTATAATGCTCTTCAGATGTTACAATAATTTTTTTGGAGGATGGAGATATGTCCATCTCAATTGTTTCAGGAGCAGGAGTATAGTATTCAATCTCTATTTCGTTTGCTTCTTCACTAATCAGTATCTCTATTTTTTTATCTTCTTCTTTTTTTATTTTGATGTTTTCTTCTTTAACTTTTTTCAGGTCTTGTTTCTCCTTTTTATATATCGTAATATTTTCTGCATTCTCAGATATATTAAATGGAATACTATCTTGTTTAACATCATATTTCTTTGTTTTTGTCCATCTGACAGGCTTGTTTATCTCTGCCTTATGCTGAACCAATGTCTCTTTCGCAGCATATTCCTCAACACTAAGGATGTAATCCAGTGTCGATATATCAATCTCAGCATTATCTATTGTTATGTTCAGTGTATAATTTGTCTTGTTGAATCCCAATCCTGCAATAAGACAGGTGTCTATGCATGAATCCTCAAACAGATACCCCCTGTAATAGAACATTGCAGGCAGCTGCAGTGTATCGCTTGAGTATATGTATGAATATGGATTCTCAAGGGAAAGATTGTAATCAACATACCACACCTGGGAAGTTATATTATTATCAAGATTTACTCCTTCAAGCCCATAAAATACAAGGAAAGGTTTTTTCCAGTCTGAATCATACCTCTCAACTTCTACAAAGTCACAGCACAATCCACTCCCATAGCATTCCCTGTAGATATTGTTTATATCCCAGATAGCGCAAAGAAATGACTCATCCTGATCTGTTATTGTGTTCTCAACTGTGAAATCAATAAATCCTCCTGTTGATTCCCTGCCATCATCTTCAGGATCAAATACTGTTCCTGGTTTGTACTGCATTGAGATGTCAAGAGTTACATCTCCAGGAACATCACCTTCAGTAATGACAACCGGCTCTGTGACTGCTATATTATCCACTTCTGCTGCATATTCTCCGAATGTGGCATAGCCGGTTATAGCTCCAAAACCTCCTAATTCAAGCAAAGAGGAATTGAATATAACATAGCTTTTATTGTCGTTTATTATTGATACTATTGCAGAGCCGCCGGATGTGACTCTTCCAGACACCATTATGCTGTTCAGCTGTCCTGCTCTTGATAGAGACCAGATATAAGTTCCAGACTCGTTAAATGTGAGATTCAGATCATCACTTGCGCTAACTGTTTTTTCAAATGTCACAAACCCTATGAATGCAGGCTTAATGAGGAAAAATCCCATTAATCCTATCAATGCTGCAAACACAAGGTATGCTATAGCAGGAGGGACAGGAAGCTCTTGTCTTTCAGAGTTTAATAGCTCAATCTGCGTGTCCAGCTTGTCAATGCCATCCATGCAGCATTTTGCATAATAATCATAATGCCTGGACCACTGCTTTACTGTCCTTGTTCCAAGAAGAGCATCATACCTTATCTTATACAGATCATAGCTGAACATTCCTTTTTCATACTGTTCATTAAGGCCTTTTACTGCATTGATAAGAGCAGATTTGTTCATCTGAGTCCCCCTTAGCAGCTTGATCAGCTTTCTCTTTTCTCTTCCTGCTCTCCTGAGAGCAAGATTGTCATTTGTCTCTTTGCCTATTCTCATTTGATTGATAATACCCTGCAAAGTTGCGCAGTTTTCCTGTTTCCTGCTATCTTGTATATCTTGAAATTACCGACATTTGTCTTCTCGATAAAGCCAAGATTTACCAACTTATTTATTATCCTGAAAGTAGTAGAAATCGGGACACCTGCCTCCTGTGATATCTTTTGCAGATGGAAATAGTCTTTCCTGTTCTTTATAAGCAGAGCTATGACTCTGGCAATCTTAGGGTCTATCAGCTCTCCAACAGGATTCATCATACAGTCATCAGGATAGAAAGTATTTAAATATTTCTATTTTAAGAAAGAAGATTACATTAATGGAAGTAAGTTTCCATAAATGAAAATTAAAAACCAAAAAAAATATAAACTATGATTTTCAAAGTAATATATATCCTAAAATCCTACTTACCAGGCCCTAAATAACCTGGCTTGCGCTGGATTTTCGAGAAGGATTTCTAGGACAAAAAAAGAAGAAAGCAAAAAGGCAATAGCATACATCTTCGTACTAAAGGACAAGGCTTTCTGCTTTTTTTCGTGTAATCACAATAACAAAAATTTGACAATTTATTGATAACAAATCCTATCCCCACCATAAATGTGGGGTATTACGGATTTGCATTATAGATTATCAAATTTTTGGAATCCAAAATTTCGCACTGAAGTGGGGGTATTAAACCCCAATAAAATTTCTTGCGAAATTTTCGATAACATGATCCCTCAAATCCCAAAACCAGGTTACAATCAAGTGGTCACTAAATAGTGATAAATATATAGTAAAGTTTATAAAGGATGCCTACTTTTTAGTATAAAAATGAAAATAAAACAAGGAATCGCAATGATTTGCGTAGTTGGAACCATTCTTCTATATAGTGAGGACTCTGCTGCAGGAAATAACATATTGATGGAGAGGCAGCCTAAACCCACAATAACCCAGCTGGAACATAATTACAAAGAATCCAGAATAAACAAGATTATAAAAAATCTTGAAGACAATCTGGAATTATCTGTATCTTTAAACAAACCAGAACACAAATTATGGCTGGATTATCTCAACACTGAGAAGGATTATATAACAGGGGCAATAAATATATTAGGGACAGGATATAGAAAAAAAGGGAAATTTAGAGATATTACTGGGAATGAATTCCATAATTTATGCGATTTGATAAAAAATATGGAGAATATTAACGAAACAAGGTACAAATGTATAGTTGAAGAAATAACAAAGAATTTTCCTTCTTATCCAGGGATAGATGTAATAGCAAAAGATGATTATCAAATTCACTCTCTCTTAAAGCTCACAAAAACAGCAGGCCATCTCAAAGAAGGGATTGAGGTTCTTGCAGAAACAGGATACAAATTAACAGGTAAAGGCGGGAAATTTGGGCCCAGCGACACAAAAATCATAAACAGCATGGCAAATACACACTTATCCAGATATAAAATAATTGTGGATACATTTAAGGAAATTCTTGCCTATCCTGGCGCAAAAGATCCAAGGCAGGTTAAGTATATAACAGGCCTGACACAAATGGCAGGTGATATGGTAATCCTGGCAAAAGATTTTAAAGAACATCAGGGAGGATTTTCAGGAGAAGGCGGCCTGATGTCTGATAAAGATTTTGAAAAGATGCAGAATAAGCTTAAGTACGGCTATTTTGAATATGTAAATCAGCAATAGATGAGTCTTTAAGATGTCATGGAAATCCTAAAATCCGACTTACCAAGCCCTAAAGGACTTGGCTTGCGCCGAATTTTCGAGACGGATTTCTAGGACACAAAAAAAGCATAAAGCAAAAATGCAATAGCATCCATCCTCGTCCTAAAGGACAATACTTTCTGCTTTTTTTCGTGTAGCCTCTCCAAATCTTTCCTAATTCTTTTCTTTTCCTTTGCGAATGCTAATGGCCGTCGCTGGAACAATGGTGGAAGCAGGCAAAGAATTAGATTAGGATGGATTTGAATCCTAAGAAAATCTTGAATAAAATACCTTAACTTAATGACATGGGTTGTCCCATCCGGGAACGCAGAGCCCTCGAATAACCTATCTTAAGTTTTGAAGATGCTACTGCTCTTTTACATATGATTATTACATACCATAAACAGCAACTTATATAAACATTCAACACTTTCTTATGTCTATGATTTTTGGCAAGATTACAGGAAGGATTACAACAACCAGTTTCAGGTTTGCAGTAGACCATGATGCAAGAAAGTTTGATTATGTGCAGGTGTATCATAAGAATTATGAGTTTGTGCTTGGTCAGATAATAGAGCTTATTTCTGATAAGAACCAAACTATAGCTCTCTGCAATGTGATAGGCTATGTTGACAAAGATAAGAAAGTAAGGCAGATGAGAATTCCTTTTGCTTCTGGTTCAGAAGTACTGAAAGCTGAAGACAAACTAATAAAAGGTGTGCTTGCTCTTGAAACAAACAGGAATGGAGCTTATATAGGAAAACTTGACTCTAAGGACATAATGATAAGGCTTGACCTGAAAAAGCTTCTCACAAAGCATGTATCAATAATCGCAAAAACTGGAGCAGGAAAATCATACATGGCCTCAGTGCTGATAGAAGAGATTCTCGAGAAGAAAGTTCCTCTGCTTATAATAGACCCCCATGGAGAGTACTCTGCATTAAAACAGAAGAATGACAATAAGAAAGACATAGAGAGGATGGAAAAGTTTGGCATAACAGCCAAGAGCTATGCAGGACAGATTAGGGAATATGGAGATATAAACATAAACAATGAATCAATTCCGCTGAAGCTAAATGATCAGATGACAAGCCAGGAGCTTATCCACCTCATGCCTGGCAAGCTGACATCAAACCAGATGGCTGTGCTGTATTCTGCGCTCAAGAACCTTAATCCTGTGACAATCACAGGGCTGCTGCTTGAGCTTGAAACCGAGGAGAATAATGCAAAGTGGAACCTTATCAATGTCATAGACTATCTTGACAAGCTTGAGCTGTTCTCTTCAGATTATACGCAATATAATGAACTGATACAGCCAGGCAACTGCTCTATAATCAACATGAGAGGGATAGAGCCTGAGATGCAGCAGATAATTGTCTACAAGCTGATGAAAGACCTTTTTGAAGAAAGGAAAAGGGGCAGGATACCGCCTTTTTTTGCAGTCATTGAAGAAGCGCACAACTTCTGCCCTGAAAGGGGATTTGGGGATGCAAAATCCGCAAGCATCATCAGGACAATAGCAAGCGAGGGCCGCAAGTTTGGGCTTGGGATGTGCATAATTACGCAGAGGCCTGCAAGAGTCGAGAAATCTGTGCTCTCGCAGTGCAATACACAGATAATCCTGAAAGTCACAAATCCAAATGACCTTAAGGCAATCATATCATCAGTTGAGGGGATATCTTCAGAGTCTGAAAGCAATATCAAGAGCCTGCCTATAGGGACAGCAATGATCACAGGGATTGTTGACATGCCCCTTCTTGTGAATATAAGGCCCAAGAGATCAAAGCATGGTGGAGAAGCGATTGATATCCTTGGAGAAGAGGAAGAGACTATTGATGTGCTGAAGGAGACAAAGAAGTTTGCATCAAAAGATATACTGCCAGTGATAAAGCCAAAGACGTCGATAAAAGACCTTGTGCTTATGTCAGAAAAGCCTGTAAAGAGCATAACTACATATCTTATCCCTGCATGCATGCTGACCTGCAAAGATAAAGGCTGTGAGTTCAAGCTGCTTTTTGATTTGATCAAAGGAGATATAATAACCGACATAACGCAGAGCAGGATGATACCTCTCAGCAAGGCAAAGATAAACCTGAGGGAGCATGAATCATTCGAGAAAATAGAATATCTTTCTGTGGGATATGACAAGAAGCTCAATCCAAAGACAAGTTGCGAAAAGATAAAAAAAGAGATTGAGTCAGAAGTAAAGGTGGTAGATTCAAAAGAATGCTTTATAGTGCATCATAAGATCAAGTGTTAGATTGTTTAAAGTTTTTATGATGAAAATAATTGTTCAATATTTCTCTGCGTTTCAAATCAATTCTTATCAGTTCTTTGCCTGCGAGTACCATTGTACTCGCGACGGCATCATTGGCATACGCAAATGAAAAGAAAAAATTAGGAATTATTTGAATTACGTGGGCTTGGCTGCTTAATGCATACAAACATATAAAAATAATCAGTGAACTATATCCAAATATGACAGAATTTTCCAAGATAACAATAAATGGTAAGATTGTGCAGGAAGAAGAGTGGATTAGCTATATATCAAGGCTTAAGGATATAAAGACAGATACAGGTACAGTTATTCTCCTTGAAAAGATAATCGAGGCTGTAAAGAAAAGAATACCAAAAGAAGTAAAGAAGAAGAAACAGAAAATAGGGGTATTGTTCTCAGGAGGAGTTGATTCTACTCTTATTGCAGTCATCTGCAAAAAGCTTGGTGTTAAGCCTGTCTGCTATTCAGTAGGATTTCAAAGTGGAGATATAAGGGAATCCCCTGATCTTGCATGGTCCAGAAAAGCTGCTGAAGAGTTTGGGCTTGAGTGCAAGGAGATTATGCTTGGCCTGAAAGAGATTGAGAAGATAATAAAGGAAGTAGTGAAGATTGTTGGCACAGATATTGTAAAAGTAGGTGTCGCTGCAGTTGTGTATGCTGCGCTTGAGAGAGCGAAAAAAGACAATGTAAAGTATCTGTTCTCAGGATTGGGCTCTGAAGAAATATTTGCAGGATACCTTCGCCATGTAGAAGCAAAAGACATCAACAAGGAATGCTGGAAAGGGCTTAAGTCAATGTATGCAAGGGATTTTGTAAGAGATTATGCTGTTGCAAAGCATTTTGGAATCAATCTTCTCGTTCCGCTGCTTGACAGGGATGTCATAATCCATGCAATGCAGATACCTGGAAGCAGGAAGATATCACAGACAAACAACAAGCTGCCCATAAGAAAGGCAGCACTGGATATGGGAATCCCAGAAGTATTCGCTTACAGGAAAAAGAGTGCTGCGCAGTACGGCTCAAATATAGATAAGGCAATTAAAAAGCTTGCAAAGCTGCATGGTTATAGATATAAGAAAGATTATTTGGAGAGTATTGGGTAATCAGCTGATATGCAATTCAACAATATCTCCGTCTTTAAGCACATGACCTAGTTTCCTCAGCATCTGACCATCGAATTTTGCGCTCTTGCCCCAGACTCTTGCAAACCTGAACTTTTCAGCAAAATCCTTATGCAATTTCAGGCACATGTCATTGAGCGTTGCATTTCTGAAAATGATAAGTGGCTCTTCAAGGTCTGCTTTCTTGCCTACTTCCTTGCAATACACCCTCATAAAATTCATCCTGTCAAATATGATGTCCTTGAGCTTATCAAGGTTATAGCCTGTCTCAGCTGAAATGCATAGGTCAGGCTTGATTAGTTTCTTGACTTTATCAAGCTCATATTTAGAGCACAGGTCAACCTTGTTCAGCACTATTATGCCTGGGATGTACTTCTTATTCTTTTCAATGCAGTCTATGAGCTGGTCAACATCAATATCGCTTCTTATGACGATATCTGCATTCACTATCTTGAATTCCCTGAGCACCCTAGCGATAGTTACATTGCTAATTTTTGTAAGCTTTACTGTTGCGCCTATATTTATACCGCCCTTTGCAGTTCTTATTATCCTGACATCAGGCTTCTCCTGATTCAGCCTGATATTAGTATCATATACCTCTTTTTTAAGTATCTTGAGATGCTCAGGATAGAATACATCAACGACCATCATGACCATTTCTGCGCTCATAGCGCATGAAAGCACTTCCCTGCCTCTGCCAGTGCCGGCTGCTGCTCCCTCGACAATTCCAGGAACATCAAGAATCTGTATCTTTGCATACTTATGCTCAAGCAGACCTGGTATCACAGAAAGGGTAGTAAATGCATAATGGGCTACTTCAGATTCTGCGTTTGTAAGATTATTGAGAAGTGTACTCTTTCCGACTGAGGGAAATCCGACAATTATTACAGTTCCATCTCCAGTCTTCCTTACAGAATACCCTTCAGCCTTTTTTCCGCCTCCTTTTCTCTTAGTCTCTTTTTCCCGAAGCATGGCGATCTTTGCTTTGAGAAGTCCGATTGAACCCTGAGTCCTTTTGTTATATTTTGTAGTAGAAAGCTCTTTCTCAAGCTCAGCAATCTTATCTTTAGTAGATGACTTCTCTCTCCTAGTCTCAAAATCCTTTAAACGCTCTTTTTTAGCAGACTTTGCAAAAGGATTCTTCTTGGTCTTTTTGGCCATAATAAAAGTATGTGTTTTGAATTATAAAAAGATATCGATAATGAACACTCAAAAATGTCTATAAACCTATTAATCTGCTTGTGATAACAGTCGAATGCCGCTTATACTAAATTCGCAGAAAGCCACTCCATCACGTTATCATACATCTCTTCTCTCTTTGGTCTCATACCATGATCAGCATTCTTGATAATCACTTTTGTTTTTGGCTCATTTGCATTAGAATAAAGGATCTCCATCTCAGATAAAGAAACAATTGGATCTTTGTCCCCATGGATAAATAAGATAGGACAATGTATTTCTTTAACCAATTTATCTATCTTATAATCGCTTAAATCATTCCAAAATGTTTCTTTAATTCTAAGATAAGCTCCATTACGCCTTCTTTTTTCAGAAATTCCATGAGGATTGAATCCATCACCAAAATTATCTGCCAAAACTGTTCTTGCATTCGCAAATGAGCCAAGCATAACCATGCAATTTGCCTCTGGATTAAGGGCGATTGTTGTGCATGTTCCAAATGATTGGCTGATTATTACAATCTTTGAAGCGTCTACATCTGATTCGGATTTTACATAATTGATTATTTCATTGAGATCAGAAACTAATTTTGTTAAAGTTGCATTGATAAAATCACCCTCACTTTCTCCGCAGCCGCTAAAATCAAATCTATAAACAAGATATTCTTGTTCAGATAATATTTTTGCTAAATCATCAAACATACCATCTTCTTCTTTATAAAAGCCAAATCCATGCACAAGAACTGCGGTTTTGTTTTTTATCTTCTTCTTTGAAGGGATGGTTTTTAATCCAATTAATTTCTCTCCTGATTTATTAATGATAAATACCTTCTCTTCCATTCATTGATATATTTATAGAATTATTTATAATAGTTTTGATTTGTTGTATGTAAAAAGTCAGAGGTCATAGAGCACAAGCATCTTCAAAACTTGGGATGGGTTATTAGAAGGCTCTGCGTTCCCGGATGGAGCGACCCCTCGCGACGAGCAGGAGGTAAAAATAGAATGAGTTTTGACCGGATGATGCTGGTGCTCCTTGAATAGCAGACTGTTTACATACGATTTGTTTAAGAAAAAATTCTATCTATGGATATATGGTTTCGGCCTTTGCTCATCAGTCTTCAATCTATGCCTTATCTGTCTCTCGAGGTCTTTGAAACATTTATGCATTGTCCTTGCAAGGTCCCAATCCTGCGCCTTTGTGGATGCAAATATCTGTGTTGGAGCTATGGCTTTTGCGTGGATTGCGAATTTTCTTCTGTTGCCCTCCTTCTCATAGCACTTAAAATGCACTGCAAGGGTTGTAATGTTGTTCAGCTCTCTCTTTATCTTTTCATAATATTCATTCACAAGTTTGTTTGCAAGAGGAAGTTCATTGGGCTTTAGCTCATCTATTCCTGTTATCTGTATTGGTTCCATAAAACCATCACCAATTTATTGCATTATATAACTATTCTTTAATATTTAAACCAGGAATCTATCTTCTTTTCCTGATTATTACCAATCCAATCAACACAGCTATCAACCCTAATCCAAGAGTTAATACTGAAAACTCAGGGATAGCGCTTTGAGATATTGTAAAGCTGTCCTGAACTGTTAGATTTGTATAAGTTGCATGTGTACAGCTTACATTGTATGTCCTGTCTCCTGCGCTGTTGAAAGTCCGGTTATAGTTATGCAATGTTCCATCAAAGGCCATATCATTCCATCCAGTGTCATCAAACCAGATATTGCAATCAGCTCCTGTTATTGCTGCACCTGAACTTGAATTTGTGTAGTTGACATAGAAGAATATATCATCAAGCTGCCAATATGTACCCTCTGACCATACCTCTAATCTTGCATTGCCAAATTCAATTACTGCAGAATGGGTCACTCCACTTACTTCATAATATGTGGTCTTATCAATACATGTAATTCCTCCAATCGTTTCCCCTCCAATACCGCAGTTGGCAAATAATATCTCGTCTGGTTCATCACACCCAGAGCTTATCTCACTAATGCTTGTTACTGATGAATTCTTTAGACATATTAAACCAGAGCCAAGAAGCTTAGGAATACGCAATGTCTTTGATATCCCTTCAAGTCCACTAACAAGCACACTTCCTTTTTCGCCTGTTGCTATCCTATCAACTATAATCCATGGTGTTAAAAGTTCGTTTGTATCAAAGTCATTTGTAAACCTAACAAATTCTACACCATTATCTTCGAATGTAACTGTATGCGAGCCTCTCGGACTATTGTTGACTATGCCGTCAACTTTTATTGTAACACTCAGTGCTGTGTCAAGGTCTGCTCCTGTACCTTCAAGGCTATCTGCTGAATCTGATACTCCGTCGCCGTCCCAGTCATTGCTTACAATATGTTCTGGAACATCAAGTTCTGTGCGCATTGATGAATACTCTACTCCATCGTAAGCCAGGCATTGTGCATCATAATGTGTATCTCCATCTTCCAGCACAATCCTATCATAATAATAATTAGCCCCGCTTTCCCATGTCATTGTAACATTATCAAGAAGCAGGGGACCCGAAATAAGATAACCTCTTTCTGCCAGCGAGAATATTACTTCCATAGCATTGCCTGAATGCTGGTCATCATAATCAACTACTGCGCATTTCCAGCGCTGATTATCGAATTTTTGCGCATTTGGATAGCCTACAAATATCTCATCAACATTTGGAGGGGTATTTACAACTGTAAATACATTATTCTTTGTATGATTTGCCCCTTCATTTAAATCATCAGTAATCTCGCACATCATATCCCATTTTGTATTATAGCTGTCAGTGATAGGTGAAACTAAATTATAGAAAAATCTGTTATTTGCTGAATCCCATGTCATTGAAACGCCATTTACCCTGTCCCATGTTCCAGAACCGGAGACTCTTAACCATATCTTTGCAGAATATCCTGCATTGCCGTCAACTGCTCCGTTTGAATCTGTGCCTTTGCAGTAGAAATGCGCTTTCTGGCCTTTTTGTCCAGTGAAATCACCTGATCCCTCGACACCTGAGAACATATCATCATCAGTTATCACAGGCAGGCTGTTAATTTCTACAGTTACACCCTGTGCTGGCTGGTCATTGCCTGCTGCATCTTTACTGTACCATCTTAAATAATTAGTTCCTCTTTCTGTGAATGTAACATCCTCAAGATTGTCAATTTCAATTACAGGAGTGCAGCCGAGGTCAGAAGTACAATGCCATGTAAGGATTGTAGCAGGTGTGCCTATATTATCTTCTTCATGGAATATGACTTCATGTCCTGGAACATAATAGCTTCCTGTGCCGCTTACATAAGTGCTGGGTTCTGTCCAGTCAACTCCGAATGTGATACCTGTATTTTGGGCTGTTGATTGATCATTGCCAACAGCATCAGAACAAGATATGTGGTATGTGTAAGAGGCTGATTGGGAAAGGCTGCCTAGGTTGCATTGTGTACTATCCTCTCCCATTGTACAATCATTAGAACTGCTTATACTGGAATATGGTATATCAGTTGTTGACCATCTGCATAACATACCTGAATCCGGCCTGTCTGCGTAGATTATTGTTTGTGAATTGTCTGAAGTATCCCAGTAAGGTGATGCTATATCACCATCTAAACTTGTGATTGTAACAGCTGCAGGAGGAGTGCTGTCTGTTGTATATGTTGTTGAGTTTACAGCGCTGTAGACAGTTCCATCATAAAGCCTGCAATAGACTGTATGTGTTGTGTCATCTGTTGGTACAGGAAATGTACAGTCAAGATTGTAAGGATCTCCTGTATCTGATGTTGTTCCGCCTGCGCAGATAGTATTTCCTGAATCAGGGGTAGTTGTTGTTCCACAGTAAAGATAAAGCGTATCATCCTGGAGGTCTGTGACTCCATTTGCAGTGATTGTGATGCTTGTCCCGCCTTTGATTGGATCTGGGCTGTCTGTTATGCCTACCATCTCAGGAGCAGTGTTCGGAACGCATTCATTACTGATGCAGTATAAGCCTGCATTACAATTTAAATCTGAAGTACAGGTTGAATAACACCAATAAGTTGCATTGTATAATGTTGGAGTTATTGATGTATCTGTTGTAGTTAAAAATGATTTCCATTGAATATAGGTATTAGAATTATGCGTTGAGTTTGCGATAGAAGGGCTTGTTTGATAATAAGTGTCGGAGGTTCCGTCAGGCCCTATAAAGTCTCCTGACAAAGGCTCTGCATTGCCAGACCTCAGCTGCATTGTGATATCAGTACCTGAAGGAGTATCTTCTTCCCATTCAATCACGCAGGCGTATAATGGCGAGCCACCGTAATTGTCTGCAGATGATGTATAATCCCCGCTCTCATCATACAGCCCAGTTGTTTCATTGTAGTAAAGCGTTATGTTTAATGCTGAGACAGAGCTTGTTATTAAAACTGTTAATAAAGTTATTATGATTGTTGTTGTTGTTTTTTTCATTTTTTAAGTAGTTATTTGCTTAAACTTTATTGACATGTTACAATACCAATGATTGGGGTTCCAGTAGGAAAACCCATAGTAGGAGGACCCATACCAACTACTCCTATATTACATTTTTCACCAAGAGTAGGACAAACCCCTCCTACTGTTGTTCCAACTGGACAACCAGGTGGGCCTGAATCACCAATAAGATAAGCCCCTGTATAAACCCAAGTTCCTCCTGTTGCAACGCAATTCCCACTGCCATCGCATGCCATTCCTGAACTACAGGAGGTTCCAGAACCGTAATTTGTGCAGCTTGAACAAGCGCCTGTTGCATATTTGCATGTTCCGCATGTAGCAGCAGTTAAATCTGAATAAGATGTGCAGTCTGCTGTGTTTGCATCTTTGCAGTCATTTAATCCTTCGCATCTGTTTGAAGTTATGTCAGCATAATCTTTTTGTTTACAATAATTTGTTCCTATTGCAGAAGCACTGCCTTCTGTGAAATAATAATTCATACCGTCGCAGTCTATTATTCCGCAGCCAGAATCATCTGAAGCAGAAGTCATGCTGCCAGAACCATCGCATTCACTGCATAGGCCAGAATCTATTCCTGAAATAGGAAAATCATAACCAAAATAGACATATCTTTTTGCTTCGCATGTTCCTGTATTATCTATATTTATCTGGACTCTATTCAGAACACTTCCTGTGACTAATTTCTCCTCTGTATTCCACACAGACAAAGCTATCACATTGCCTACTGCTAAAACAATACATAAAGCAAATATAATTATTATCTTTTTCATCCACACACTCTCTTATTTTAAATAATAAATAATGATGATTTGTTTTAAACCACAACTCCTATATAAAACTTCCTCAAATATGGATTTGACATTTAGTTCCGTGAAAACACAATCCTTTTAGAAATCTCGATGATATTTCCAGAAGAAATCAAACCTTCAAATCTCTCACTAAACTTATAAAATCCATGATTTATAACACCATGGCTCATCCACAGGATATACTCAGAGTCCATTTAAAGGATATAACATCACTCCAAACGAATCTTCCGAAATATTTCGCCATCCTCCAACTAAATAAGTACAATCCCTTCCAGCAGAATAATAACATTTAAAGCGCATTTTAAAAACATTTATTAATATCCTCTATTTCATTAATCATATCAAAATGGTAATAGTATGCGGTATTGAGGAAGCTGGAAGAGGACCTGTAATTGGGCCTATGGTGATGGCAGGAGTAACAATAGAAGATAAAGACGAAGAAAGATTTAGAGAGATTGGAGTAAAAGACTCAAAGCTGCTTACGCCTGAGAGAAGGGAGGCATTATTTGACAGGATAAAGAAGATGGCGAAAGATATTGACATAGTAATTCTTTCTCCAAAAGATATTGATGATACACTAATGCATCCAACCATGAATCTTAACTGGCTTGAGGCTGTGACATCTGCAAATATAATAAACAAACTTAAGCCTGAGACAGCAATATTAGACTGTCCAAGCCCAAATCTCCAAGCCTATTCAGATTATGTGAGGAAGAATTTAAAAGATAAAAGCATAAAAATAATATCAGAACATAAGGCTGATGTAAATTATCCTGTTGTATCAGCAGCATCAATAATTGCCAAGGTCACAAGAGACAGGGAAATTAAAAAAATAAAAGACAAGATTAGGAAAGATTTTGGCTCAGGATACCCCTCTGATCCAAGGACAGTAAAATTCCTTGCAGAGAATTATGATAAATATGACAAGGAAAGTATATTCAGGAAGACATGGATATCATATAAGAGGGTTGCAGGAAAGAAAAAACAGAAAGACTTATTAGGTTTTTAAACAAAGATTTGCAGAGTAAGTTTTATAAACTAAAAATATATCTGATTTCATAACCATATAAAGGGATAGACATTGACAAAAATCAATAAAATATTAGTCAAGGGCTTTAAATCATTCGCAAACAGGACAGAGCTTCTTTTTGGGGAAAAGTTCAACTGCGTTCTGGGCCCGAACGGCAGCGGGAAATCGAATATTCTTGACAGCATATGCTTTGTATTAGGAAAATCATCTTCCAGGGCGCTGAGAGCTGAAAAAAGCGCAAATTTGGTATATAATGGAGGCAAATCAAAAAAGTCTGCAAAACAAGGCGAAGTTTCTATCTTCTTTGACAATTCAAAAAAAATATTTCCAACAGACATGTCCCAGGTCAAGATAACAAGGATAATAAAAAGCAACGGCCAAAGTGTCTATAAGATAAATGACAAGAGAAGGACAAGGCATGAGATGCTTGAACTTCTATCGCTTGCAAAGATAGACCCTAACGGCTATAACATAATTCTCCAGGGAGACATAGTAAGGTTTGTTGAGATGCATCCTGTACAGAGACGGGAGATCATAGAAGAGATAGCAGGCATATCTTTGTATGAAGAAAAGAAGCAAAGCGCACTGCGCGAGCTTGATAAAGTCGATGGAAAGCTGAATGAAGCAGACATCATACTTACTGAGAGAAAGGCATATCTCAGGGAGCTTAAGAAAGAGCGTGACCAGGCGCTTAGATACAAGGAGATGGCTGACAAGATAAAGCAGAACAAGGCATCATATCTTAAGATACAGATTGACCAGAAGAGTGGACAGAAAAGCAAACTCCAGTCACAGGTTGATAATCTTAATTCAAAGACTGAATCTAAAAACAAGAAGATAACTGCTATAAAGCAAAAAAACAGTGAACTAAAGGAAGAGATTGAAAAGATATCAAAGGAAGTAGAGACAAAAGGAGAGACTGAGCAGGTCAGGATTAACAAAGAGGTAGAGAACCTAAAAATAGATATTGCAAAGAACAAGAGCAGGATAGAATCACTTGAATCTGAGTTGAAGAAGATAAAAAACAGGAAAGAAGACCTGAAAATAAACATAGAGAAGACAGAAAACAGCATAAAAGACCTAAAGTTAACAATTACAGAAAATGAGAGATCCATATTATCATTAAATAAGGAGAAATCAATAATTGAAGAAAAGATTAGCAGGTTCAAAAAGAAACATAACATGGATGATGCAGGAGATATAGAAGATGAGATTGATAAGCTTGACAAGTTTGCTGAAGACAAGCAAAAAGATATACAGGTATTGAGGGAAAATCAGCAGGACCTTATAAGGGAGCAGGACAAGATATCTTATCAGATACAGACAATAGATGAGAAGATCAGCAAAGTCCTTGAGGTCGAAAAAGAGAATAAAGTACAAATAGATAATCTAAAGCAGATGAAAAGCAGGTTCAAGTCAGCAACTCTTGACCTCAATAAATGCCTTGATGAGGATTCTACACATTCTGCAAGATTAGGGCAATCGAGGAAGACACTCCTTATAGCAAACGAGAATCTTGCAAAACTGAAAGTGAGGACAGCAGGAATAAAAGAGAAGATATCCAGGGATATTGCTGTCAAAAAGATTGTAGAGAACAAGGAAAGATTCAAAGGAGTTCTTGGCACTGTTTCTGATTTAGGAAATGTTAGCTCAAAATATGCACTGGCTCTTGAAACTGCTGCAGGACCAAGGATGAGAAGCATTGTAGTAGACAATGATAAGGCAGCATCAGACTGCATAAAATACCTGAAATCAAACAGGTTAGGCACAGCCACATTCCTGCCTATAAACAAGCTGAAAGCAAGGGATACTGATCCAAAGATAAAAGATATGCTGAAATCAAATGGAGTTGAAGGGCTTGCAATTGACCTTGTGGAGTTTGAGCCAAGGCTAAATAAAGTGTTCAAGTATATATTCGCAAACACGCTTGTGGTTGACAATATTGATGTTGCAAGAAGGCTGGGTATAGGAAAAGCTAAGATGGTAACTCTTGACGGTGACATGGCTGAAATCAGCGGTGTGATGCATGGAGGCTACAGGAAAGCTTCAAGGTCAGGGTATGGTTTCAAGGAGAAAGAGCTTACAAAGGATATTGATAAGACTGAGGAGATGATTGCAGAGCTCCAGAATACAATTTCTGCGCTTGAAAAAAGGAGAGAAGAGAATGAAGCAAAAATAACAAAGCTGCGTGAGGAGAAAGCAAATCTCGAAGGAGACATAATAAAGACAGAGAAAAGCCTGCATCTTGATTCAGGCGACATGGATCTGTCCAGCCAGAAAAAGGATGAACTTTCAAAACAGCTTGAGCAAATCGAAGCAAAGATAAACCATATCCAGAATACTCTCTCTGCGCATAACAGGGGACTGGCAAACTGCAAGATAAAGAAACAGGAACTCCGTTCAAAATCAAACGAATTGAGAAATCCACTGAAGCTTGCGGAACTTAACACATTTGAGCAGAAAAAAGCAGAGCTTAATGAGCAGCTTATCAAACTCAGATCTGAATCAGAGAACATGAAAATGCAGGCAGATAATATATTCACGCCTGAGCTGGAAAGCAGCTCAAAGATAATCAGGCAGCTGGTTAAAGAAGAGGAGGATTTCAGGATTGAGACAAAAGAGCTTGATGAGAAAATATCAAAAGACAGCAGGGAACTCAAAGTAAAAGAAGAGAAAGTATCAGAGTTTTATTCACAGTTCAAATCACTGTTCAGCAAACGTTCAAAAATTCAGGAAGAGATATCCCATAATGAGATTGAAGTTGACGACCTGTTGTCAAAAAGCAGGGAGACAGAGCAGAAATCAAATGTAATATCGCTTCAGCTTGCAGGCATCAAGGCAGAGCTTTCAGGTCTTGAGAAAGATTTTGAGCAGTATCACAGCATAAAACTGTTTACAGATAAGCCTGAAGAGCAGCTCAAGTCAGAGATCAGCAAGTTCGAAAGGATGGTTGAGAACATAGGTTCAGTAAACCTCAAATCACTTGAGATATATGAAAGCGTTGAAGAAGAGTACAGCAAGCTGCTGCAGAAGAAAGACACTCTTAAGGTGGAGAAAGATGATGTCCTTGAGATGATGAAAGAGATAGAAGGCAAGAAACGCGAGCTCTTCATGAATACTTATGATGTAGTAAATGCCAATTTCAAAGAGATATTCATGAATCTATCCACAAAAGGCGAGGCATCCCTTGATCTCGAAACGCCAGAGAGTCCTTTCGAGGGCGGGCTTAATATCAAAGTAAGGCTGTCTGGAAACAAGTTCATGGATATAAGAGGATTAAGCGGGGGTGAGAAGACAATGACTGCGCTTGCATTCATCTTCGCGATACAAGAGCATGACCCTGCTACATTCTATGTCCTTGATGAAGTTGATGCTGCTCTTGACAAAAAGAATTCTGAAAAGCTTGCAAAACTCATAAGGAAATATTCAGACAGGTCGCAGTATGTGATTATCTCTCACAATGACGGCATAATATCTGAAGCAGACAATCTATATGGAGTAAGTATGGATGAGCATGGCATCAGCAATGTTGTTAGCCTGAAGATATGAAACATGATAGCACAGGACTATTGGCCATTATAGAAAGTAAAAAGTCTGCTATTAAAGGAGCACCAGCATCATCAGTCAAAACTTAATCCTTTTCCTTATCCTGCTCGTCGCGGGGGGTTGTCCCTTATGGGGACGCAGAGCCTTCTAATAACCTATCCTAAATTTTGAAGATGCTTGTGCTTCAGGACATCTTACTTTTTACTTACCCCTTATAGAACATTTTATATATATCTCCTATTATTTATATTTTAAAGATGAATCTAATAAAATTAATTAAAGGTCTAAGCGGAGATCATGAGGCATTGGATGCCTGGTTGAGTGAATCAAAGAAAAAGAAATTTGTTAAGAGATTAAAAAATATATCAAAGCGTAGAATAGATAAAGTTGGAGATTTGCTTTTTGAGTCAGAAGAAGTATTAAAAGAAATGTATGGAAGATTTGAAACTTTTTATCATTTATTGGATCTTGAGCCGCTAGGTTATAATAAAGATTTAATTAATAAATCAAAAGAGCTATCAAAAGTTAAGATGGCTTCAGAGATTAATTACTTGATTGCTTTCATAGATAATATTTCCAAAGCTAATAAAAAGGAATTTGCTAAAATTATAGTAGATATTAAAACTGCAACTCCAGATAATATTAAGAAAAAGTTTAAAGAGGAAGAGGCAGAGGAAGTATATGTAATTCATGGTTTAATTGAAAATATGAAGAGAGTACTCAAGACTGTAGAAAATTTTAATGACAAACTGAATGATTTTCTTGAAATTGGAATAAAATCCTTTAATCGTGAAAACATAGAAGCTTTAAAAAAGAGAACTAACAAAGACTGCAAGGTTATTAAAGATAAATTAAAAGATGCTATTGAAATACTTAAGAAAGAATCTAAAGAAATTGAATTAACTTTTGAATCTGTAGTATAATTCTAAATTTAATTATAACAAAAATTTGACAATTTATTGATAGCAAATCCTATCCCCACCATAAATGGGGGTATTACGGATTTGCATTATAGATTATCAAATTTTTGGAATCCAAAATTTCGCACTGAAGTGAGGGGTATTAAACCCCAATAAAATTTCTTGCGAAATTTTCGATAATGATAGTATCTAATAGATATTATATTATTTTCTAAACTGAATACAAAAAAAATAATAAAAAGTTAAAATCAAAACTTTAAGTCCCTTCTTCCCAATTGTTAAGATATTCAACCTGCTCTGCTGTCAGTTCATCAATGCCAATTCCCATCGCTTTCAGCTGTAAAGCTGCGATTTCGTCATCAATCTCATTAGGAAGCTGGATCACTTTGTTTTCTAATTTTCCTTTATTTCTTACAAGGAATTCGCATGCCATTGCCTGACCGCAGAATGATGTTGACATTACTTCACTGGGGTGTCCTTCTGCTGCTGATAAGTTCACCAGTCTGCCCTCTCCACAGAGAAATATCTTTTTCCCATCAATTGCATATTCATCAAGAAAAGGCCTTACCCTTCTTACAGATGATGCTGCATCTTTCATGCCTTTCACATCAATCTCTATATCAAAATGGCCTGAATTTGCAAGTATTGTTCCATCTTTCATCTTTTTGACATGCTCAACCCTAAGGACATGCTTGTTGCCTGTCAATGTGCAGAATATGTCTCCAATAAGAGCTGCATCGTCCATTTTCATAACCCTGAAGCCGTCATATGCTGCCTGCAATGCACAGAAATTATCTACTTCTGTCACAATGACATTTCCCCCTAATCCCTTACACCTCATTGCAAATCCTTTGCCGCAGTCACCATATCCTGCAACGACAATATTCTTGCCTGCAAACAGAACATTGGATGCTCTGATTATGCCGTCTACAGTGCTCTGTCCTGTTCCAAAATAATTGTCGACAAGATGCTTGGTCTTGTTGTCATTGACTGCTATTATCGGATATTTCAGCGCATTGTCCTTTTCCATTGCTTTTAATCTGATGATGCCTGTTGTTGTCTCTTCGCATCCTCCAATCAGCCCAGGGATAAGGTCTTTATGATTCTTATGAATCTCACTGGCCAGGTCACAGCCGTCATCTATTGTGATATGCGGCCTGCATGCAATCACATTATTGATGTACCTGTAATAATCCTCATTGTTTTCTCCCTTGTATCCCCATACATTGACACCTTCTTCAGCAAGAGCTGCTGCAATATCATCCTGTGTTGACAGCGGATTGCAGCCTGTAATTGCGACTTCCGCGCCTCCTGCAATCAATGTCCTTACAAGAATTCCAGTCTCTTTTGTGATGTGAAGAGCCAAGCCAATCTTTACACCTTCAAAAGGCTTTTCTTTTTCAAATCTCTCTTTGATCTTAAGCAAAGCTCCCATATGGCTTTCTGCTATCTCAAGATTCATCTTTCCCTGCTCTGCAAGGCTTATGTCCTTTACTTCATAATTGTCTCCTTTGTCCATGATACCACCTGTTTAGTTTGATTTTAAAATGGATTGTTGTATGTAATAAGTCTCCGATTCTTAGAGCAGTAGCATCATCAGGTCAAAACTCCTTCTATTTTTACATCCTGCTCGTCGCAGGGGATTGTCCCTCAAATTTTAGCAAAATTTGATAAAAGGTGGTGTGACCACAAGGTCACACTTCGCGGCTTTCAATAAGACTTAATTGCCGCGTAGTGGAGCTTCATGCTCCACCTTGCGTGACTTCAGCTCCGCCGAAGTTGCCAGTAATCTCTGATTACTCAGCATTAACTGAGCGTAACCAGTTGCGGGGGAGCAGAGCCTTCCAAAATCATATCTTAAGTACTTGGAGAGCAAAGCTCTCTAAGTTCTTAATGAGCTACGCTCATCAAGATTTGAAGATGCTATTGCTCTTTTATATAAGACTTATTACATACGGATTGTTAGATGATTTATATAGATTAAGAATGTTATAATACCATTTGTCCCATTTTTTATGATTTAATTGCACAAAATTAGAAATATTTATAAATATATGAGAAATTATAACTGCAGATGACAAAAAAGCTATCTGCAGTTGCTGGAAATACCTGCGCAAAAATAGACGCAAAAGACAAAAAGATAATAGAAATTCTCAAAGAAAACTCCCGCATGCCAATAAGAGATATAGCTAAATCAACTGGCATCAGACCTTCTACAGTGCACAAGAGAATGAAGGAACTGAGGAATAAGGGAACCATAAAGAAATTCACTATCAAGCTGGATAATGCTGCTGTCGGAGAAGATTTCATAGTTTTCATGTTTGTGAATACTGCTACTGATCTACAGTCATCTCTTTTCAAAAATAATCATGTCAAAGAGGCATTTGGGGTAACAGGAGAATATGACCTTCTGCTCAAGCTGAAATTTTCAGGCATAAATGAATTCAATGATTATATAATAAATCTTAGGAAGAACAAAGATATACTAAAGACATTGACAACAATAGTTACAATCCCGATAAAAGAAGATATTTAGCTATCAATAAAAGGCAAAATTTATTAATAACCTAATCCAGAAGGTATAAAAAGAGGTGGAACATGTTCAAGGTATCAAGCAATATGCTTAGCATTGCAGGGCTTATAATACTTATCTCATTTCTCTTTAGGTATTATCTCAGCGACATGGTCGGTGTCATGGCTATTGTAGCAATAGCGTTCATATTGTTTTATTTCTACAGCCATCTTTTTGAGTCAATTGTAAGAAAAAATTTTTCTGTTTTCGCAAAAGATGCGCAGACACATCTCATGCTCCTTTTGCTTTTTATATTCCTTATAGGGTCCATATTTGGAAAAAGCGCAGATCCCAGGAATGCGTTCAGGATAGCAGCCATATTCCTCTCGTTTTTCCTTGTAGTAAAAGCAGTGCTTATTGAATATTATCTCAGGCGTGAAGCCAGTGAAGAAGAGAAAGAAGATAAGCGATAGTTTGTAATAAGTCTCCGATTCTTAGAGCAGTAGCATCATCAGGTCAAAACTCCTTCTATTTTTACATCCTGCTCGTCGCAGGGGGTTGTCCCTTACGGGGGAGCAGAGCCTTCCAAAATCACATCTTAAGTTTTGAAGATGCTACTGCTCTATGATATAAGACTTATTACATACAAACTATAGAAGATTGCAAAAAGACACAAGAGATAAGACCAAAGAAATATTAACTTCTATTTGATTCTGTCAAACTCCAGATATAAAAGAACTCATCAACATATTGTTCTGCAATATCTTTATCTTTAATTATCAGAAGATTCTCGTCATTCCTCTCATCTCCATTCTTTGTGGGATTAAAGCTGCCAGTTATCACAGTATTGTTGTCAATGATAAACACCTTGTGATGCATATTGTATGGGTTTGAATCTTTTTTTACATCTATTCCAAATTCATCCAGCCTTTTAAATTGTGAGTACTTGCTGCCCCCCTGTGACTTTTCAAAAATTCCTTTTATGTCAATATTTTTATTAAGAAAAAGAAGAGAATCAGCAATAGCTTCATGCGTAAAAGAAAAAGTCATAAAATATACGCTTTTTCTTGCGCCTCTTATCTCTTCAATAACTTTTTCTGCACAGCTGTCTTCAGGGCAGAAATAGCTGTATATCGTTATATTGTTTATTCTTACTTTTGTTATTTCTGTTTTTTCGCCTGACCCAAATCTACCCATCCACAACTCTTCAAACTCTTTTTCATAGTTTGCTGCAAGCTGTTTTGAATAAATAAGGACTGCATTATTATTGTTCTTGTTGCTGCCTCTTTCTGTTGGATTGAATGAGCCTGTCCATACAATCATGCTGTCAATTACACAGAATTTGTTATGTGTCAATTGTCTGGAAGTGTCGTACTTAACATTACCTTTTATCCTGTTGTCTTGATTATTATTATCAATAACCAGTTTTACATCAGCATATATTGATTTCCTTGCCAGAGCATTAATAACATCTGATGAATCAATGTCAAAGAATGCGCAGTGCACTGAATTGTTTGCTGAGGTTATAGTTAATGCGAGATTCTGGCTGCAGTTGTCTCTTGGACAAAAGTATATTGCTGGATTGGGGCATTGTTCAGGTAATGGATTATCTGCAATGTTAGCAGGGTGGGAATTTGCATATTCGATAAAACAAAGTGATATTACCAGGATTAACACAAATATCAGCATAGCTCTTTTCTTGCTTACTGAATTAGTTATATTATCTTTGTGCATGACCTGTAGAAGAGCAGGAGATTTATATTTGTTATGTACTCAAATCCGGAATATTTCCGCCGCCCCAACTGTAACTACTCAAAAATACTATCAAAATAGAAAGATTTAAATATAAGTATACCATTCTCAAGTAATAACAAAAAAGAGGTTAATTGTCTAATTTTCAAAAAAAGAGGCAATTCATAATCTATACTCTCTTTTCCTCATGCAAATCACAGGAGTTTTGCTGTTTGCAGGAGTTTTTAATTCATAAACTCAAAAAGAAAACATAATCACCTCTTTTTCCCAAGGGGACGGTTCAGCTTGCTGAATTGTTTCCTTGGGTTTATTATCTATTCAAAAATCATTCTATTTTTTGTAAGTAAAAAGTCTGCTATTCAAAGAGCACCAGCATCATCAGTCAAAACTTAATCCTTTTCATTATTCTGCTCGTCGCTGGGGGTTGTCCCTTACGGGGGAGCAGAGCCTTCTAATAACCCATCCTAAGTTTTGAAGATGCTTGTGCTCCGTTACACTTGACTTTTGACTTACTATTTTTTCTTTTTTGATATCGGCTTCCTCTTTGCTCTTATCATGATTATGACAGCAATCAGAAGTCCTGCTCCCAGTCCTATAAGAAAGATTCCTATCTCACTCTTATCCTGATCAGTGAATGTTATCTCATACTTTTCAGGAAAATATATGTCAAGATTGCTCATCTCAAGCGCATATTCGATATAAAGCAATGAAGAAAACTGATCAATATCTTTCAGATCACTAGCGTATTCATAATAACTAAACCCGACTATTGGAAAGATTCCCTTCCTGGTCTGTTTAATGATAGTCTTTTCCACAATATCAAGTTTTCTTTCAATAAGGTTATCAAAATTTTCTTTTTCAACACCAAATACATTCAATATTACATTGATCTCAGCTTTTGCTTTTGATGCCTTGAAGAGACATGCCTCAGAATTATTATTACTGAAATCCAAATATGCTGCATCAATGCCTTTCCTAATCTTAGAGAGATAGCTTGGCAGGAATAATGCGACATACTGGTATCTTTCTTCAGCTTCACTTAGCTTTTTTTGGCATGACTTGCGCATATCCTCATTACTCAGCCTGAATGCTTTTCCTTTTCCGGTTATGAAAGTGCTCCATGCATAAGCGCTGAATTTTCTTTCTATAGCATAAGCAATACTATACAATGCCTGATCTCTGTTTCCCATAGCTAGTTCCTTTTTGCTTGCTTCAAGAAAATCTTTTGCATCTGTTATCCTTTCTTCTACTACCATATATGCCTGCAGGTCTGTTATTGTCTTATACTCTTTTTTCTTAAATGCCTCAATCTCTGTCTCAATCGCATTTATCCTTTCTGTAAGCTGCGTATCAGATTCATTCTGTATCCATAATGTAATATGGCCTAATTTTACATTTGCGCCAAAACAATAGCTTGCAGATGAATAGAACCTTTCCTGCTCAAATGCTTTATCCCCTTTTCCTGTAAAATTTAATGCAGTCTGATATATATTCTCATAACTCTCTTCAAAGCTGTGGGAAACTGTTCTATCTGATGTTATCTTGTCCATGAACTCACCGCTTCTCCTGCATAACTCTATCGCAAGCTGGCTCATGACCAGACTGTAATGAGGGTCAATTGATATATTCCCTATATCTTTTCCATAAGATACTCCTGTGAACTCAAAAAGAACATTTTCAATATCTGACACTTCCCTGACTACTATGCCAAGCTCTTCCCCTAATTCAATAAGGTCAATGCCTTTCCTGCCTTGTATTATATCTTTTGCAGTGATGTTCTCATCTGCGCCTGTTTCTATAATTGCTGAGAGATTGTTAAGGCCTGTGATATCCTTTGCAGAGTATCTTTCTCCTACAGGAATAAGCACTTTCCTTATTCCATCCCTGCTTGCTGCCTCTATCTTCTGTTGCAGAGCTCCTACAGGGCCTATTATCCCTCCAGAGTTGATTGTGCCGGTTATTGCAACATCTTCAGAGATATCAATATCTCCAAGAAGGCTTATAGTAAGCACTGTTATGGCTGCGCCAGCGCTAGGACCTGCAATTATAGGGGAATTTGATCTGATGGTATAAAAAAAGTCATACTTATCGCAATTAATGTCAAGATAATTGCATGCAATCTCTTTTGCAAACCTTGTCGATACCTGGGTGTCAAGTTTTGTCAGGGGAAAAGTATCCATAAACACCCTTCCGTTTCCTGGATTTATCTCCAGATGCAAGTCTGCAAGGCTGCCTGAGAGATTTCCTCCTTTCTCCTGGACAGCAAGAAGCTTAAGGCTGCCATATTCTGCAAGCGATACAGGGATTATTAATAATATTGCTATAAGGCACCAAATCAGAAAGACTTTTTTCATCATTAATCTGGATTGAGAAACAATATTTAAGGTTTTCTATCAAACGTAAGTAAAAAGTCTGCTATTCAAGGAGCACCAGCATCATCAGTCAAAACTTAATCCTTTTCCTTATCTTGCTCGTCGCTGGGGGTTGTCCCTCAAATTTTAACAAAATTTGATAAAAGGTGGTGTGACCTCAAGGTCACACATCGCGGCTTTCAATAAAACCTAATTGCCGCGTAGTGGAGCTTCATGCTCCACATTGCGTGTCAACTGAGCGTAACCAGTTGCGGGGGAGCAGAGCCTTCTAATAACCTATCCCAAGATTTGAAGATGCTTGTGCTCCTTTGCATCTGACTTTTTACTTACTATCAAACATTTCCAATTTTGCCCCTATACTCTTTAATTCCAAGTTTTTAGAAAATTATTTAAATGGACAACAATAAACCAAGAGCATGGCATTCAAAAAAGTGAAAGGAACAGTTGATTTTTACCCTGAAGATATGAGTATAAGGAACCAGATATTTGATTCGCTCAAGAAAACTGCTGAATCATACAATTTCAAAGAAGTAGAAGCTCCTGCTCTTGAATCAATGAAACTGCTTACATGCAAATCAGGAGAAGAGATAAAAAAGCAGATATTTACGCTTGAGAAGAGGAGCAAGGAAGAGATTGGCCTAAGATTCGAGCTTACTGCATCGCTTGTGAGGATGTTTATAGAAAAACAGAAAATGCTTGCCAAGCCTGTTAAATGGTTTGCTCTCTCAAGGATGTGGAGATATGAACAGCCACAGCAAGGAAGGCTCAGGGAATTCTACCAATTCAGCGCAGAACTTTTCGGTTCAGCAAAGCCGCAGGCGGATTCTGAGATTATATCATTTCTTATAAAATGTTTTACAGATCTTGGGCTTACAGAAAATGATTTTGTGGTCAGGATAAATAATCGAAAGCTGCTGCAGGGCCTTATAATGGACTTTATAGACAAGGACAAGATTGAAGCAGTATTCACAGAGATTGATAAAGTATCAAAACTGCAAAGAGGTGAAGTAGAGGCTAACCTAAGAGATCTTGGAATAGACGATGACCAGATAGAGACTATATTTGACATACTTCTGATAGAGAATCTTGAAAGCATTGAGCCTAAGAATGACCTCACAAAAGAAGGGCTTAATGAGATTGCGCAGATAATTCATAATCTTGATACCAGATTTATTGAGATAGACCTTTCTACAGTTAGGGGGCTGGCATATTATACAGGAACAGTATTTGAAGTATTTGGCAGGAAAAGCAAGTTAAGGTCTATTGCAGGCGGAGGAAGATATGATAATATGGTCCAGTTATTTGGAGGCGAAGCAACCCATGCTACAGGATTCGGGATTGGATTTGCGACACTCAGCCTTCTTCTCAAAGAGAAAGGTATCTTTCCAGAGCCAAGTAAGAAGTGTGACTATTTTATAGCTCCTGTCAACGCAGATGTTGTTGCAGAAGCTTCAAAGATCGCTGCAAAGCTGAGGCAAAAATATAGTGTTGATATGGACCTGTTGGGAAGGAAGCTTGGCAAGCAGCTGTCCTATGCAGATTCAATCGGAGCGAAATACGCAGTCATTATAGGAGAGAATGAACTCAAGGAAGGCAAGATAAAAGTAAGAAATCTTGATTCTGGTGAAGAAAAAAAATATACAGTTGATGAATTGGTTAAGTAGATTTTTATGATTCGTCAAAATATTCTTTGATTCAAATTATATCTAATCAATCCTTTGAATGGACTTAAGATTATATCCCTTTAATGAGCTTCAATTTACTAGGATTTCATTCTCTTTTTCTTAGTACTATCGACAAGATGGGAGGAGGGATGTCCAGTGGATGAGCTATTGGGTTATAAATAATATATTTGCTAGTTTTATCCTATAATTATAGATCCCAAATGTTTATTTGATGAGAAGTTTTCGAAACGTTTTTATAGGTGTTTATTTATTATAGAGTAAAGTTTAACCTAATGGGCAATGGCTTGTTGATAACTAATGATATATTGATTATCAATAATCATAAAGAGGCAAGGGATATGATGAAGAATAACTTTAATGGAATATTATTGATTATAATAATTAGTTCGGTGTTTGTTATAGCTGGAAGTGTTGGAGTGAGCGCAATCTCAGCAACAGGTGGAACAATTACATATGATGGTGATTATACAGTCCATACTTTTACAAATTCCGGCACATTTGCTGTATCCACAGGTGGAGAAGTAGAAATTCTTGTTGTTGCTGGTGGTGGAGGTGGAGGCGGTTCTGGTGGTGGAGGCGGCGCAGGTGGCTTAATATATAAAACAAAATCCCTAACACCTGGAAATAATATTGTTACTGTAGGTGCTGGTGGGGCAGGCGGAAGTGCAAGTGCAGGAAGTAATGGTTTGAATTCTGTGTTTGATAATGAAATTGCTATAGGTGGTGGAAGAGGAGGAGGTCCAGGAGGGAGTAGTGCTGCAGGCGGTAGTGGTGGTTCTGGAGGTGGAGGAGTTTACCACACTGGTGCAGGTGGATCAGAAACAGCTGAGCAAGGGAACAATGGCGGAGCTGCTACAAGTAGTCCTACTTATCGTGGGGGTGGCGGTGGAGGTGCAGGAGCAGTTGGCGCAAGTGGAGTAGCTTCAGGAAATGGTGGTGTAGGATTGTCTGTTTTTGGAACTTATTACGCTGGTGGTGGTGGTGGTGGCTGTCATGTAAGTTGTACTTCTGGTTCTGGAGGTAGTGGTGGTGGAGGTGCAGGTGGTGTGTCATATGGTAATGGAATAGCAGGAACTGTAAACACAGGGGGGGGTGGCGGTGGTGCAGGTTCATCTGGATCTGCAAATTTCTTTGGAGGTACAGGTGGTTCAGGGATAGTAATAATAAGGTATATTGAAGAGCCTGTTTTGGAAATCTCAAATCCGCAACCAACAAATAATTCACAATTAGCTTTTGGAACAACAAATACAACATTAGGAGTTTCAACTAACATTAATGCAAATTGCAAATATTCAACAAGTTTAGAACTGGATTTTTCACAAATGATATTCTTTTCAACAACAGGCGGAACTTCACATAGTTCAACAATAATCGGATTAACTAATGGCGGTAATTATGATTATTACATTAAGTGTAATGATACAGCAACAAGTAATGTAACATATGATTATTATATTCACTTTAATGTATCTGATACTGGCACATATGATATTGATTTTGATACAGAAAGTGCCTGGGTACAGGAAGATGCTACAGATGGAACTGTTTTTGTTGATAATATAATCAGATTATTTACTGAAGAATATTCTTTTAGATATTTTAAGATTACAATAATTAATTCTTCTAGTTCCCCATCGCATGAACAGGGACAAGTAGCAGAGTTACAATTTTATAATTCTGGAACAGAATCATGGATAATGAATGATATGACTTCATCAACAACGCCTAGTCCTAAAGTCGTTACAGGATATGCTCCAAATGGTTTTTACGGAACAACACCTGTATGGAAAATGTTTGATGGATTTGGTCCGACATCTTCTTATGTAGATGGAGTTATAAATTATGCCCCATTTCCTTACTATGTTACAATAGATTTTGGAAACGGAAACAATTACATTATTTCTCAATACAGATTGAGTACTTCTTCTTATTGTGATGCAGGTGGTTGTTATAAACCTACTGTTTGGACACTTGAAGGATCAAATGATGATTCAACTTGGAATTTATTGGACTCAAGAAGTGGAATTAGTTTTACTGGCGGAGAAACAAAAACATTTTTAACATCAATATCTTCTGCCTACCCAACATCCAAACCATACTACATCTATTCAAACAACTCCCAGATAGACACTTCATCATGGCCTGCAATCAAATCAGTTACAACAACTGAAACAACACCTTCAGGAACTTCACTTAAATATCTTGTTAGCTTTGATGGCAGAATCAATTGGAAGTACTGGGCAGGTAGTGCATGGACAACATCAACTCTTGATGATCTACAAACAAATGGAATGTCTAAAACAGCTTTAGAAGCAATAACTGAAAGCCAATGGTCTTATGGATTCAGTGCAGGCACATTAGACTTTGCAATTGATTTAGGAACAACTAATTCAGCAAACACTCCTGAGTTAAGCGGAATCACAATACAATATACTGGAGGGGCAGCTGGCTGCGTTGACAATGATGGCGATGGTTATGGTACAGAAGGCACAAACTTAACTCAATGCGACAATCCAACTGTTCCTGACTGCAATGATAATAATGCAGATATTAATCCTGAGGCTTATGATATTGTTGGAAATGGTATAGACGAGGATTGTTCAGGATCAGATGCAAGTTATAATTTCAGCATTGAAACAGATTTCTTGTATCCTTCAGGAACATCTACTTATTATGTTGGAGATGATATCTGGTATCAGATTACAATAAGAAGAGATGGAGTTCTTTATAATCCCTCAGAGATTAAACTTAACCTTACAAACCATTATGGACATCCTTATGGTTCACATACAAAATCAGGTATGACTTATGTTTCTGTAGGAGTTTACAATGGATATTTTGGTTCAACAAACTTTGATAACAGTGTTGCAGATGATGTGAGGTATGATGTTTGGATATATGGTGATATGAATGAACTATTGGATTACAATATCCATCGTGATTTTGATTTATTAGATGGAACAGCGCCTTCTATATCCTCATCAACATACACAGTAACAACAAATGCAATAAGCAACTATACAGTCAAAGACTTAGTTGTTAATGGCACTCAAAGCAAGATTGACTGGACTGGAACATCTCTTGATCTTAATGCAAAATCAATTGATTTTGATACTGCAACAATTTTTTCTGACAAATTTGTTAAAGTGGATTCAGTAGCATACAGTGAGTTAAACAACTCTGCAACATTAACATTTGATAATGTTGATTGTTCAAGCCCATATGTGTTTTATAGCGCAACAGCAAATGACCGAGCAACTCTTTTATCTGAAAACAATCAGTGCCTTGCTCCACAATGCACAAACATTCAATGTATAGGCACAACATTAACTGTTGATGTATTATCTTTCTCTGGTTATGCAGCAGAAGCAGATGTTAATTTATCAATTGATGCAGATGATCCTAAGCTTGTTGGTCAGGAAGTGCATTTCACAGCAGATTACAGGAATGTGACAGATGATTCACCAATACCAGGAGCAACATGCACAATTTATTTCACTGACGGAAATTATCCAATGGCTGAAGGCGCAATATACACTTACAACAGGACATTTGTGACAGAAGGCTTAAAGGATTACAATGTAACCTGCAGCAAGACAGGATTCTCAACATTGACTGCTTTTGACAATGCTACCATAACAAGCGCTGAGATTCCAGAATTCTCAATAATCACTTTGGGATTAGGACTTGTTGCTGTGCTGATTGGATTAGTAATTGTCAGAAAAAAGCAAAGGATCTAAATCCCATTATTTGAATTCATGATTAGATTAATTATTCTTTCTAAGATACTTCCCACTAAACATGAGAAGTGAAATCAGGCAGGCAGCGATAAGTATTATCCCATTCAGGAATGCGAGAAACTGGAAAGAGTACATATCAACGATGATTCCGCTCACAAAATAGCTGAGCAATGCGCCCATTTTTGCTATTGAAAGATAACTTGTGACTATCAGGCCTTCTTTATGCACATTTTCCCCAATATCTGACATAAGGGTCCATGCAGAGACATTCCAGAATGCCCCCCATATTCCCTGAATGAAAAGAAGTATGACTAGCGGCAGATAACTATTTGTCAGGTATATGAGGCAGAAGATGACCCCTGTCATTATAAGCCCGGTCACAACAGCTTTAGCATTACCTATCTTCTCCCCCCATCTCCCAAGCTGACCCTGAAAAAGATGGGTTACCCCAAGAAGGAAAAGCGCAATCCCAACATGAGTGTTTGATAAATTAAGATTTTCAATTATGAAAATGGGGAGAAAAAGTGTTGTTATTGGAACTGTAGCATGGGCGCATATGCCAAGAACAGCCATTGCTCTTAAATCCCTGAAAGAAAGGAATGTCTTGATATCAGATACTATGTTAAAATCACTTTTTTTGATCTTCTTTAGCTTGAACTTGGTTCCTTTCAGCAGGCATAGCAAAAGAGCAGCCATTATAGCTATTGACACTATGAAAGGGAACTTCATAAAGAAATGATCTGCAAGCAGACCGCCAATTACAGGAGACACAAGCCTTCCGATATGGCCTATGCTAAGGAACAAGCCACTAAGATAACCCCTGTCTTTTTTAATGCCGTCCTCTATCTTTGCAAGTGTTAGTAACGGCAATATGCTTGCTGCAATAGCGCCAAGGAATCTTGCTATTATTATGCACGCAAGGCAGTTGTCAAACAGATAAAGAGTGTATGCAATAATTTCAGCGAGTATTGCTATGCATATTATGCTCTTTCTTCCTATCTTATCTGACAGATTGCCAAGAATAGGGACAGACAGCATAATTGAGAGAGGAAGAACAGCAAAAATCAGGCTTGTCTGTGTGTTAGTATAGCCCATTGATTTTATATAAGGGCCAAGAATAGGAGAGATAAGATATATAGCAAAAGCCAGTATAAGATTAATCTCTGTATATCTCCTGAAGTTGTAGTCAAGCATATGTTATTGTAAGAATAAAGAGTTAATAAATGTTTTGTCAATAAATCTTCATTCCTTTCCTGAGCAGACTGCTGAATACAATAGAAAATATGATATAAGTCCCAAGCCAGCCAGGGTGCCATCCGAATAAGTTAAACCTGCCAAAAGGCTTTACTGGAAGATTGCTGAGCTTGATTGTCTTTATGCCGTCTGTCTTTATTATTTCTTCCACTTTACTGTATTTCCTTTCGTTTGTAATCATTACTTCTTTTATATAGCTTTTGCTGTCTTTCCTAAACTCGAGGAGATATTCTCCTACTTCACCTTTAAGTGTGAAGACAACAGAACCGTCCTCAATAATCTTTACAGATTCTCCAACAATCCACAATCCATCTCCAGTTATCAGTTCAATCTGCCCTGTTGTTCCCGAGTCAAAAAATACAGTCGCTGTAAATTCCTGTCCAGAAACCAGGGGGTGATAGGCCATGTGCGCATTAAGCCAGCCGAATATCATAATTATTGGAATCATTGTAAAAAGAGTAGGCTTTAAGGAGTGCATCATGTATTTCATATTTGTTTCCATAACCTTTTTCTGCACTTTCATGACTTTTTCAGGGTGGTCCTTAAGTTCTTTCATCTCTTTCTGGAATGCTTTTATCTCTTCCTTGAGCCGCTTCATAAGATTCTGGTCTGTCACATACTTATAGATTACAGTAATTACTACAGAAATCAAGAAAGATATCAAAGCAATACCTACTAATGGGTTAAGCTTCAATAATGGTGAAAATATTGGGTCAAGTAGTGTTTCAAATACCATTTTTATTCCATAAACTTACGCATCATAGGATGCATGTCCATCATATGCTGTTTTGCAATTTCTTCATACAGTTTATATATGATCATGACACTGAGAAGGATTCCTGTTCCCTGTGACAATGCTCCAGTAAGGTCTGCGCTTGATGCAAGGAATCCTATTGCTATCCCACCCATAACAGTTAGGGGCCAGATGTACCTATTCAACAATCTCTCGAGAATCCTTTCATCTTTTCTAAACCCAGGTACCTGCAAGCCTGATGCCATGATCTGCTTTGCCTGGCTTCTTGCATCCATCCCTGCTGTCTGCATCCAAAATATACTGAATACTACTGCTCCTACTATCATAAAAAGCATGTATACAAGAGAATGTCCTATATCTGCGCCAGCTATAGAACCTTTAATAAGCTTGCCTATAAGATCTGGAGGATATATCCATGCAACAAGACCTGTTGCTGGCATATTGCCTATAAATGTCCCCAGTATAGGATGCCCCCACCTTTCAAGCAACCGTGCCCAGAGCTGAACATTTGCCATCAATGCAGAAACAAGAATCACTGGGATGACTGAAGTATAGATAAAACTTAAAGGCCATCTTATGCCATGGCCTCTTATCCTTCCAAAAGACAACGGAATCTCAATCTTCATAGCCTGGGCATAGACAGATATCGAAAACACAAAAACTGTTGATAATATTGCTGCTATGTTAAGCGCAGCAGTCTGCGGGTCTCCTGCAGCAAGAGACTGGAACAATGCAGGGATAGCTCCTGCAGCGATAGCAGGGTTTGTAGGAGACGGAAGTGGGCTCAATGCCCTTATGAATATGCTTTGTGAGACTCCTGCCGCTATAAAAAGGCTGATGCCTGAGCCAAAGCCCCATTTTGATACAACTTCATCCATAAACATTATAATGATTCCACCAAGTGTAAGCTGGAATATAAGCATCCATGCAGGCACTCCTGGCAGTGGTGCAAGTCCTCCCATCAGTACAAATATTGCAGCCTCAAACACTATGAAGAAAAAACCCAGCAATTTCTGTATGCCCTGGAAATTCCTTTTCCCTTCAGGTGTTGTCAGGTCAAATTTTACAAGCCCTGAGCCGTTTAATAACTGCAGGACGATTGAAGATGTAACAAGCGGCCCGATTCCAAGGGAGATTATAGAACCGAAACTGGCCCCCAACATTATCGAAAGATATTCAAACTGCGCGAGCTGGTTCTCTCCAAGCCCAAAAAGAGGGATTACCCCCATGATAAAGAATAATACAAGAACTATTAATGTCCACTTAAGCTTTTCTTTGAATGACAGCCTTTTTTGAGTGGGGCCTGCAATCTCTGGCAGGTTCATCAGCATGTTTTGGATAACACTCATCTTTCTTTTTATTGAACTTATACTATTTAATTCTTTTTATCCTGCGCACCAGTGAGAATCACTTCACCACCTGCAGACTTTATCTTTTCAATCGCTGATTTTGAAGCATATTTTGCAGTTATTTTCATCTTCTTTGTCGCTTTTCCTGTTGCAAGGAGCTTATTGCAGTTAAGATCTGATATATCCATAAGATAGAACTCACCTTCTTTTTTTGCCTTGCTTTCTGCTATAAATCTATCTATATTATCTTCAAGAATCCTTATATTTATAGGATTAAATATAACTTTGTTCACTTTATTGAATCCATACTTGCCGAAATATCTTCCTGACCAGTTCCCAGGCTTTTTTGCATCTCCCCTTTTTCCAGATCCTGCATTGCCTCTTCCGCCTCTGTTGCCTGCTCCCCTGTGCTTTTTCTTTGAACCCCAGCCATGTGTATGGGTGCCTCTCTGCCTACTAAGTTTTGATCTTTTATTGATTACCACTTAAATCATCCTTATTATTAGTTCATTTATCTTTTCTTTCCTGTCTCCAAGCGCGCCGCCCATTGAAAAAGGCGTCTTTATGCCTTTTCTTGCATACCCTTTCCTTGGTGGGTGCAGCCTAAAGAACTTTTGTTCTTCTTTTCCCCTTTTTTCGACAAGTATCTTGTAAGTATCATCATCTATTGTTCCGAATGTAGTGAAATCCTTAACCTTGGCAAGCATACCAAGATAAACATCGGTTTTAGGAATAACAACGCAGTTGTTCTTTCTATGAAGATTAAGCATATCAAGGGTCTGTTTTATGTCATGTTTTATGCCAGTTACTCCCCTTATACGTATTACAGCCAAATTTTCCTTGCCACCATTGCTTTTTGTTGCTTCTTCCATTTTAGTTTTCTTCCTTTTTTATGCTTCCTTCAACAATCCCTAGCATTTCTTTATCTTTAGGGGATATCTTCATCCTGTTGAGGTTATGCAGTGCATCAACACACGCTTTGATAAGATTAGTTTTTGTCTTGGTCTGTCCAAGGGATTTTGACCAGATGTCTGTGATTCCTGCTAATCTCAATACTTTCTGGCATTCAGGCTCTACGCACATTCCAGTTCCTTTTGGAGCTGGCATTAGCTTTAATATTACTGACCCGCATTTTCCAGAGACCTCGAAAGGTATAGAGTGTGGCTGTTTGCATTCGCATTGCCAGCTGCCGCATCCTCTTCTGATCTTCATAACACTGAGCTTAGCATTCCTTAGGGCTTTTTCTCTTGCAGGAACTGTTTCTTTGCTTTTTCCATAACCTACTCCCACATAGCCATTACTGTTGCCTACAACTGCAAAGGTTGCGAAGCTTGGTTTGTTTCCTTCTTTTGTCTTCTTCTGTGTCTGCTTGAAAACTCTTCTCTGGCCACCGCCGAATTTTCCTTTTGCCTGACCTATAAGGAGCAGATCAGATTCAAGTTCTGGAAGAAGGACTTCTGTAATCTCTGGTTCCATCACCTTAAGGCCCTTTTCCTTTATTTCAGCAAAGCTAGTTATCTCTCCTGATTTTACTTTTTTTCCAATGTCTGTTGCAGGATTCCACCCGCTAAGAGTAGCATTTTGTGCTGGTTTAGCAGCTTCTTTTATTTCTTCAGACGGCTTTTCAACTGGGATCTCAGCATCTTTTGCTGTAGTTTCAACTTTTTCCTCTCCTTCAACAGTTGTTTCTTCCTTCTTTTCTTCAATATCTTCTTTTTTATTGTCTTCTTTTTTAGGCATTTTATTTGGCACCGGTTATTTTATTTTTAATTGTTTCAAACATCTTTCCCAGCATTAAAGGATCTATGTTATTTTTTAAATATTGTGAAAATTGCTTTTTGTAAGCATCAGCATCTTTTTCTTTTAGGATTTTTGCATAGTTTTCTATTGCTTTGCATTTCACTATATCATCATTAGGCAATACATCTTTTGCATGAGGAATATCCATTCCTGCGTCAATAGCTCCCTTGGCAAGAGCGTATATCCTTGATCCCTTTACAACAGACTGCATGCCTGTGTCAAGGATAATCTTCTTTATCTTCATCTCAACAGCCTTTTTTCCCACCAGCAATCCTGTAAGATAAGCGCTAGGGATATTTCCTTTTGCAGGCCAACCCATCTTCTCAAGCACTTTTGAATTGATTGTTGCGACAACCTTGTCTCCATGCTGCGAATATTCTATTATCTGCACAGAGATATGCTTAAGCGACTTTTTTATGACCAACCGGGGCATGCCTGATTTAAGCAGCTTTAGCCTCTTCTTATAGTTTGTTTTCCCTTCTCTTTTCCTTCTGAATTGCACTACGCGGGTTTTAAAATTTTTTTTCATTTTTAATCATCATTCTTTCTTTTTTATAATCTTCTTTTTTATAAGCCCTTGCTCATTTATATACAGCCTGAGGTGTCTCCTTGATCTGAAAAAGCCGCCTCTTGCCTTATTGTAAAGATTTTGATAAGTTGAAGTCTCCACAATCTTTTTATCTCTCAGCACCTTGAGCATGGTTTTCAGTGCCCGGATTTTATTTATCCATACCCTTTTTCCTGGAAGGCGCGCAGTATTCTTTCCTTTCCTGCTGCCGTGGCCTTTCATCCTGCCCTTTTTTTTCTGCTTCATGATTTTTCTTGCTCTTACACGGGAGATTCCTCTTTTTGGCAGTACTGAAATAGCCTTGTCTTTAACAAGTGACTTAAGGTCTGATTTTGTTATGGCCTCTTTTATCTCATCCAATCTTGTCTCGTCAAAAACTATTCTCTTTTTAGATACTTCCAAGAGATCTGAAATTATCCTTTTTTGTACGTCAAGTTTCATAGTGATTCACTCTTTGATGTCAATATCTTATCTTTTTCTTTCTTTTCTCTATCCTTCTTCTCTTCGCCAGTCTCTTCTTTCTCTATTTTTGTCTCCAGCTTCTCTTTCTTCTTCTCTTCTTTTTCCTTGGCTTTCATTTCTTTTTCTTTCTTTTTGCTATCTTTATCTTGTCTCTTCTTTTTCATAGCATCCTCTATCTTTGCTGCATATTTTTCAGGATCCTTTAGATTGAGTATCATGATATTCTTTTCTTTTGCAGTTTTTATTATCTCAAGCCTTTTTTTATTTCCCACAGATGAGTTTATGATCACTCCCTGTATCTTATTATCTATTATGTTAAGATCATTAACTGATGCGATATTTACTTTTACAAGACCTTCCCTACTCAAGCCTGCAACATTTTTTGGAGAGCCATATCCTGTACTTACGCTTCTGCAATAGCCTTTCTTGCAAAGCCTTACTTTGGAATGCAGCCCCTTTGGTTTTCTCCATCCGCTGCCAAGCCTATCTTTCTTATGGGAATCCTGCCTGCGGAATGTGGGCTTTTTAGCTTTCATTGCCTTCCTTTTGATAATTAAATCTTTCATTTTAGCTCCTTGCCGTCTTTCATTATGATATATAGTCCATCCTGGAATATTCTTCTGTCCTTATTTGTTATTCTTGTTAACCTTTCTATGCTTGCAGCAGTATCTCCTGCTATCTCCTTACTGCAGGATTTGATTATTATTATGTCGCCATCTATCTTGACATCAGCCCCTTCTTTTATCGCATATGTCCTTGGAATCTTTTCGCCAATGAAATTCTTGACAGAGATTACATTATTGGATATGCTGACATTCATTGGGAAGTGGCCAGAGCATATCTTAAGTTTATAGATATGGCCATCCTTTACGCCTCTCAGCATGTTCTTCAAATGCGCATTGAGCGTAAGGAGGTCTTTCTTCTCCCTGTTTGTTGCGTTATTTACGCTAATCTTGAGCATATTACCTTCCATTACAGCATTTATTTTAGGATTGTCCCATGTTCTTAAGACTGACCCTTTTTCTCCTTTTACAGTTACTAGGGTTTTATCTAATTCTATGCTGATTCCTTCAGGGATTTCAATGATTCTCTCAATTTGTTTGATTTTCATTTTAATAACATTATAATAACACTAATAACAATATGCTATCAGCCTTCCTCCAATGCCTTTTTCTTTTGCGTCTTCATTTGTCATTATTCCTTTTGATGTGGATACTATAAGGATACCGAATCCCCTTGCAGGCAGGTACCTTTTCTCAAATTTTTCGAAATCATCTTTTTTTATAGCATATCTTGGCTTTATTACTCCGCATTTATTTATCCTGCCAAGCAGGTTAACTGTTATATAGTTCCCCTGCGAATAAACAACCTCTTTGAATTTTCCTATATAATTCCTGTCGTTCATCAGCGTGAGCAGAGTCTTTATTATGTTTGAAACTGGCTTGATCAGGCATTCGCCTTTGCCAAGTTTTTCGCTGTTCATTATCTTTGAAAATGTGTTTGCAATTGGGTCGTTAAGAGACATTTTTTACCTCATGAATGTTTTATTTTTTTCTTTTAAGAGTATTTTTTAAATCCTATTCTTGTTGCAATCTCCCTAAAGCATTGCCTGCAGAGGTGAAGCTTGTACTTATTTATATGGCCGCCTAACCTTCCGCATCTTTTGCATTTATTGAGCGCTTTTCCGCATGATCTCTCTTTAGGAGCATTGTGTTTTATGAACTTCTTCAGTTTCAGGGGTTTAACCTTCAGCTGTTTGAATACTTTTGTATGGGAGCTTACTGTCATTTTTATTCACCAATTTTCATATTGAACTCTTTTTTCATCAATTCTATTGCTTCCTGCTTTGTTATGGAATGGTTTTTTCGTATCTTTCGCTTATTTAGCTTTCTTCTTTTTATCCTGAATCCAGGCCTTTCTAAAGTCACGCATACTTCAAAGCCCATGATCCCTATATCTGGATCATATTCCATTCCAGGGATATCAATGTACTCATGGATCCCGAATGCCAGATTACCGTTAGTATCGAATTGCGATTCCTTGAGCAAATTATCTTTTGCTTCAATTAGGCGCTTTAATATTTCTACAGCTTTTTCTTTTCTTAATGTTATCTTGCATCCTATTGGGAGCCCGGGCCTGAGTCCCCAGCTGGGAATCCTCTTTGATGTAATTGTCTTGACAGGATCTATCCCTGTGATTGTCTTGAGCAGCTTAGCGCCTTTCTCAAGCTTGTTAAGGTCTTTTCCTGCCCCTACATTAAGGGTGACTTTCTCAATTTTTATATTTCTCATCTGGTTCATTTTGTCTCATTGATTCATTATTGTATTTTGATTAATGGCTTGTCTTTTCCAATAGCAAATGCGTATTTCTTTAGTGTCTCAATATCTTTTTTGTCTGCAGTTTTAAGCTTGATATTTTTTCCTTCAATTCCTGTTACTTTTCCCATGGCTCCTGCATGCTTTCCTCCTGAAAGCAGGATAAAAGCGCCAGTCTCAAGTGGGATATGATCCTTTATCTCCTGTTTTGGCAGGCTTATCATGATTGTATCGCCAGTCTTGTAGCTGTCTTTCTTTATGATTATTGTTCTTCCTCCTGATAAGTTAAGCTGTACTTTATTATTCTTAAGTATTGTCTTCTTCTTTATCCTGCAGGGCTTGATTCCTGCATCTTTTTCATTAATTTCAATAACACCTATTTTTGCATTATTATTCAGGATAACACGATAGTGCTTCTTTATCTTTGGAAAGCTTATGACATCTAAGATTCCTGTCATGTACCTGTGGCATGTTCTTACAACCCCGTCAATAAGGACATTCTTGTCATGCATAATTGCCTTGCACTCTTTTTTTGTTGTTGTGATGCATAGTATGTATTTCAATAGCGATTCAAATGACATTCCTGCAGATAGCTTGTGAGCGCCAGGTTTTGGCCTTGTAATGAATGTTATACCCTTTCTCTTTATCTGCCATGTGTTTGGCATAGCTATCCTTTTCAGATGTTGTTTTACCATTTTCTATTTCTCCCTTTCTTTTTTTGGGCCTGTCCTGCTTTTGCTTTCAGCAGCAGATTTGGTCATGCTTTCTTTTCGCTTTTTATCGTCAAGGTTGAGTTCTGTTATAATAACATTAGTAGGATTAATCGGAATCTGCACTTTTGCGCCCTCTTTCTTTACAGATTCTATACCTGAAATATAGATCTTGGATTTTTTGAGGTCAACCCTTTCTACTTTTCCAGTCTTGCCCTTGAATTGTCCTCTTACTATCTTTGTCTTATCTCCTACCCTTACGCTGGAAGACCTCTTATTGTGCTTCTCTCTCAATTCCTTGGATAAGTGGGCCCTAATGAATTTTTGCCTTATATGAAGAGGGGCATTGTGCCTGTATTTCCTCTGCTTTCTTGGCTGGGTGCTTCTTTTCCACGAGTTTGAAAATGCTGCTTTCATTTTGATTCCTTTTTATGATTATACTATTATCTTAGCGATCTTTGATATTCCAGGGTATCTTTCGCATGCTTCTTTTGCTATGGCTCCTTTGAATATTGTACCTTTTGGATTCCCTTTATCATCCTTTAGCACGACAGCTACATTGTCTGCAAATTTGATTCTTGTCCCATCAGTCCGCCTGTATTCCTTTTTCTGTCTGACTATCACTGCGAAGACAACTGTTTTCCTTATGTCTGGCTTACCTTTCTTGACAGAAGCAAGCACCATGTCGCCGATTCCTGCTGCAGGAACCCTGCCTTTTACAGTCTTCTGGCCCTTTACTCCGCATATCCTGAGAGTCTTTGCGCCGCTATTGTCGCATGTAGATACAGTCGATCCAACAGGCAGGCCTTTTACTATCCTGGATGAAATTGCTTTCATTCTTTCTTATCCTCTTGATTATTTTTATTATCGTTATTGCCTTTCTTAGCTTTTTTCTCTTCTTCTATCTCTTTTATCTTCTGTTCAACAAATATGTCATGTCTGCATTTCTCCACAATAACAAAATGTTTTGTCTTGCTTAATGGACGGCATTCCATTGCTTTGACCTCATCCCCTACCTGTGCATTTATACAGTGTGGATTGTGAACCCTCAGTTTCATCCTTTTTTTCAGGTGTCTTTCATATTTTTTTACATAATTCATCTTTTCTGTTTCAAGGGTTGCGCTTGTATGGATATCTCTTGATACTATGAATCCTTTGATTGTCCTGCCTCTGACTTTAAGCTCTCCATGAAAAGGGCATTTTACATCATCGCACTTGTCTTTTGGGGGCTTTACATCAATCCCTAATTTTTTTGCTTCAACCATTTTTATATCCTCTTAATTCTGTCTTCAGGCCTGTATGTGATTTTGCTTCCGTTTATCGTGTGTGTTTCACTTTTGTTTTTTATTGTAAATATGATGTCTTTTTTTATCAGCTTTTTTATTTTTTTGTCCTTTGTCTCGATAATGATTATGTTTTTTGTTTCGTCAATGACCCTGCCCTTAATGCCTATTAGTGAAGTGTTCCGGGAATCCAGCACCACCATCTCCAAGCCAATGAACTCAATCTTTTGTTGCTTTTTGCTCTCCATTCTTTATCTTATATCTATTGTTTCAGGCATAAAACCAATCTCAATCAGGAACAACCTGACTTTTTGCTTATGGTCGCCCTGGAGTTCAATTTCATTGCCCTTGACTGTTCCTCCGCATGCAAGTTTGTTCTTTAGTTGTTTTGTTATTTCCTTGAGGTTTATCTGTTTTGAGTCAATGCCTTTGATAACTGTATATTTCTTGCCGAATTTCTTTTTTATGATTGAGATGACTATTCTTTGGCTCTCTTTTGCTATTGTCTCACAGACGCATAATTCCTTAGGCAACCCACAAGTTGAACATATTTCGCTCATTGACCTTTAATCTCCTTGTTTTTTCTTATAGTTAATAATCTGGCAATAGTTTTCTTAATCTCTCTTACTCTTCCTGGGCTTTTTGGTGTAGTTCCTGTAGCTATCTGGGAATTATGCTTTATCAACTCCTTTTTAAGCTCTTCCACTTTTGCCTTGATGTCATCTGCTTCCAGATTCTTCAATTCCTGTTTGTTTATTATTGCCATGGTTAATTGTATAAATTATTATTTTTTCTTATCCTTGGTTTTGGTATCTTCTTTTTTCTTTCTTTTCTCTTTAGGTTTTTCTTTAGTTTCTTCTTTAGTTTCTTCCTTAGTTTCTTCCTTAGGTTTTTCTTTAGGTTTTTCTTTAGGTTTTTCTTTCACTTTTTCTTTCTTTTCCTTTTTTTCTTCTTCTGGTTTTTCAGCTTCTTCCTCAACAATCTTAGTCCTGAGCCTTATATCGTCAGGAAGCCTAAGGTCAGGAGGCATTATTCTAACTTGTATGCCTATTACTCCTGTCTTCAACTCAGCTGATGTATATGCTTTCTTTACTCCTGATACTGAAGCTTCACCGCATTTTTTAAGGTATCCCTGGTAAAATCTCCATCTTCTTGCCCTACTGCCTGGAATCTTTCCAGATATCAGTATCTCTATGCCTTTTGCGCCGGCGTTCATGACTTCACTCATGGTTTTATGACCTACTCCTTTGAACCTGCTCGGACCGAACTTTTCAAGTGAACTCGCTATGTTCTCTGCAACAATATTGGCATCCAGGGAAGGGTTTTCCACTTCAGAGATTTCCAGTTGGGGGTTTTCCAGATTAAATTTCTTCTTAAGCGCAGATGTTATTTTCTTTATATTCTTGCCTTTTCTTCCAACAATCAGTCCAGGCCTTGAAGTATAGATTATTACCTTCTCCCCCATAGGGGTTTTTGTGAATTTTGTATGACTGTGGCCAACCCTTTTTACAGTTTGTGAAATGAATTCATGAATCCTGAATTCCTTGAGTTTGTCAGCGATAAATTTCCTTTCAATCATTTTTTATATCCTCTTGTTTTTTTGCACTCTCTTCTTTTTTTACTTCCTTTTCTTCCTTCATATCTTTTTCTTCCTTAAGAGTATTATTATTCTGCTTTGGTGATTGTGAGGTCTCTTTTAGATCGTCTTGCTTGGCCTTAGGCTTTTCTTGTTTTTCGTTCTCTTCTTTTTTGGCTTGGCTCTTCTCAGCTTTTTCTGGATTTTGCTGCGCTGGCTTGGCTTTTGGCTCTTCTTTTTCTTTTTTTCCGGATTCTGCTTTTATCTCTGTTTTTGCAGCAGCAGGTTTTGCTTCTGTCTTGGCTGTAGCTGGTCCTTCTTTCTCTTTCTTCACTTCTTTTTTAGGCTCTGCCTTTTTCTTCTTTTCAACAAATTCTTCGACTACAATTTCCAGGTGGCTGCTTTTGAATTGTCTTCGCCTCTTTCTTCCGAAGTGCCACTGGCCAGCAGATTTATTCGCGTTTACATGCACAATGACAAGATCCTGCGCGCTTAGCCCCTTAAATAATGCATTAGACTCAGCAAGCTTAAGTATTCCAAGGAAATACTTGGCTGTCTTTATTGGGAACCTTCCTGGCCCTATTTTTTTCTTGTGGCCCAGATTGTCATTAAATCTCCTGTATGTTACAGGCTGCTTCAATTCCATAACCTCTTCAAGGTATTTCTTTGCTTTTGATACAGACATACCCCTTATTGCATTAGCGACTTCTACACTATGCTTTACTGATATAGGCATGCTTCTTCCAACAGCTCTTGCCATGGTTTCATTGTTAAATTTCTGGAATGAGTATTTATGATCCATTGTATGTTTCCACGTTCATTTATTTGACAGATACGCTTGCACTTGATTTTGTAGCCCCTATTCCTGGAGCTGAATGCGCAAGCTTTTTCCTTGTTATTGAAAATTCGCCAAGCCTGTGGCCAAGCATGTCTGGCTCTACCCTGAGAACCTCAAATGTCTTGCCATTAAATATACTGATGACCTTTCCCACCATCTCTGGGATTATTACCAGGTCCCTGCAGTGTGTCTTGACTGAATCCTTTGATTTAAGATTATTAAGCAGTATCTTTTCCTGTTCTGTGAATCCTCTTTTGATCTTCCTTCTCTCTTTTGAAGGCAAAAGCTCCATGAATTTGCTGAGACCCATCTCTTTCAGCTCTTCTATCTTTTTTCCTCGATATGTGAATTCTTTTTTTGCCATTTTATTTCTTCCTATTTCTTCCTGCCAGTCCTTCTTGCTCCAACCATTCCCACTTTCCTTCCAGGAGGCGCATGCTTTGAAGTCGGCTTTGCCTTGGACTTCCTGGCTGTCCTCTTGTTTCCGAATGGATGATCAACAGCGTTTTGCGCAGAGCCTGATACAATAGGGTAAAGCTTATTCTTTGCTTTCATCATATGATGCCGCTTACCTGCTTTGAGTATTGGCTTGTCTGTTCTTCCTCCTCCTGCAAGCACACCGATGCATGCCCTGCATCCTGCGCTGAAATTCTTCTGTTTTTTTGAAGGAAGCATGATCACAACAGTATTCTGTGTATGTGTCAGCACTTTTGCGAATGCTCCAGAGCTTCTTACAAACTTTCCGCCGTCTCCAGGCTGTGATTCTATATTAAATATGAGTGTGCCTCCAGGGATTGAGCCAAGGGCAAGAGTGTTTCCTGCATCAGGCTCAGCATTATTGCCATATGTCACGATATCTCCTACTTTCATGCCTTCTCCAGCAAGCATAAGGTTCATTTCTTTGTCTTCATATTCTATGCATGCAAGAGGTGTTGTATGGCCAGGGCATTTGATAAAATCGATTATAACTCCTTTTACATTCTTTTCAGGGTCTGTGTATGATTTGTGTCTTGCGCTTCCCTTGTACCTGAAGCTTGGCGCCCTGTATCTTGGACCGCCTTTTCCCCTTGCCTGTTGAACTAGATTCTTTCCCATCTTGTTTCACTATCCCATTATGCCCAGCTTTGTTGCGACATCTATAGCTGGAGTATCGTAGCTAATCTTAATATACGCCCTTTTCTTTCCATCTGGCGCGATAAGTGTGTTTACCTTTGTGACCTTTACTTTGAAAGCATCTTCAATAGCCTGCTTTATCTCAGGCCTTTTTGCTTTTATGTCCACTACAAAGACAAGCTTGTTCTCTGATTCCATAAGCCTTATCGCTTTTTCAGTTGATAAGGGAAATTTTATTATGTCCTGTGTGTCCATTTTTGATCATCAATCCTTTTTTGCAGTTTTGTTTTCTTTAATGTCTTCCTTAGCAGTATTCTTTTTTTCTTTTACCTGTGTTTCTTTTTTTAACGTTTTCACTTCTGGTTTGACAGCAGTTTTGGGTTTTGCTTCTTCTTTTTTCGCTTCTTTCTTTGGCTTTATCTTTTTCTTCTCTTCTGCTGCCTTGAGCTTAACGTCTTCTGTGAACAGCTTTTCATCGCCAATCCTTGCAACTGCTTTTTCTGTGAATATAGTCAGTCTTCCAGGCACGCATCCAGGAGCCAGGATTCGGGCGTTAAGCTTATGCGCAACCTCAACATCAACACCAGGTATATTGCTGAATGATTTCATGGCAGCGCACTCTTCTTCTGATACTACTAATAGAGGTCCTATCCTGTGCCTGTATTTCCTTCCTCTTGCTTTTCCTTTTCCAGCTCTGATTTTCTTGACTGCAGACCTTTCAAGATCTTCTGCTATACCAATCTTCTCAAGCATCTCAATAGCTTCTTTTGTCAAGGATATATCCTCTATGCACGATTCGACTATGAATGGGTAATTATCAGGCACCTTATGGCCTCTTACATCTGCAAGATCTTTTATCATTGCTGCGCTGATTGCGCTTCTTATCGCTTTCCTGTTCTCTTTCTTGTTTATCTTCTGGCTCCAGATCTTTTCTGCTTTTGGAGGATGCGCTCTTCTTCCGCCAACTGTCTGTGGAGCAGTAGCTCCTACCCAGTTGAACCTTGTTCCTCTGCTTGACATTACTTTCCTGGGAGTCCTGGACTGGCCTATACCATATGTGGTTTTATACTTGTTTCTTCTTTTTGATACAAATGAAGAATGCCTCATCCCTGCTCTCGGGTCGCTTCCATAAGCCTGCCTGTTATGCGATTCAATCGCCTTTACAGCCCTTTTGATAAGGTCAGGCCTTACAGGCTCATTGAACTGGCCAGGCATGTCAATCTTTCTGACTTCTACATTTTTTGCTGATAATACATTAAGTTTCATTTTCATTTGCCCTGCGGTGATTCAAGGCTTGTGTATGTTATTTCTGGAGCCTTTGAAGGTATCTTCCTGTTAGGCCTTGAAGGAAAGTTCATCCTTATAAGCCTCTTAACTGAACCTGGAACACTGCCTTTCATCAGTATATAATTACTCTTTATAATGCCATACCTGAGAAAACCACCTTTAAGGTTTATCTCTTTTGGCTCGTTTCCAATCTTTAGCAGCCGTTTATTATGTTCTGTCCTTACGAAATATCCATGCTTTCCTGCTGCAGGAATCTTCCACATAATATGCGCCTGTCCGCACCATGGGCCCAAGGATCCTACGCCCCTTTTGGTCTTTTCTGATTTGTGGCTTCTTAGGTTTACTCCAAATCGCTTTACAGCTCCCTGGTATCCTTTTCCTTTTGTTACTGAATGAGCATCAAATTGCTGGCCTTCTGTAAAGACATCTTCAATTGATATCTCCTTTCCCAGCTTTTCTTTTGCATAAACAAGAGCATCTTCTTTTGATCCTCCTATTCCAACTTCAAAGATCTCCGGCTTCTTTTTTCCTATTCCTGTAAGCTTTGGCTGTGTATATACAAGAAGCCTTATCTCATCGAAATCAGTTATATCTTCAAATTTCTTGCTGACCTTCTTTGGCAGCACGATTTTACGTGAAAGTTCCTTATCCATCTTTTCAGATAGGATTTCAGTGAGAAGAACGAGATTTGTTGTTTTTTGTTTATAGAATCTGACAGAAGCAACCTTGAGTGGCGGGCACTCAATCACAGTCACAGGACAACTGATATCTGTTCCTTTTGTCAGGGAATTTGGTGAGTTGTCAGTAAACAGAATATGAGTCATGCCGGCTTTATATCCTGCAAACCCTAAAATCTTTGTGTCTTTAACTGTAGTCTGGGATCTGACTCTAGGATATTGCCTCTTTGACCTTTTATGCGGCCAGTATTGTAGGCTTCCATGCCTTGGTGATCCTGTTTTTCCCATTCTCTTATCTTATATGCTTTATTTTATTTAACAAACGCCTATTGAGAAACTTTACCCTAGAAACAGTCTTATTAATTAAACTGTACTGAAAAAGTTTCTTTTCAGGCTTGTTTATTGCACATTTAAGCTCAGTTAGATGTACATTGCAATATGTGTGGGGGTTATGCAGCATTTATAAAGCTTTCTGATTTGGATTATATTTTCAGTATTTGGAAGTTGTACAAGGAAAGAATGAGTAATAATGCGGGTAAATCAGAACAAAATTAAAAAGAAACATTTGAATATATGATTTTATTTAGTTCTTAGGATTACAAACAGTCCAGCCAGTTCTTTCACCAATGAGGCGTAGCTGCTGCATCCACTAACCAATATAGAATGATTATAGAATGATTATAAAAATAATCATTATAAATATAATCAAAGTACAGCCAGAAGAAAGGAAATGAAATTTTACAACAGGAAAGAGGAACTGGAAGAGATGGAATAATAAGAACAGAAAAGAATATTATGCAATATTCGCAAGATCCTTTAAAGAAAAGATAAAAGGAGATGGAGTTATACTATTTGACCTGGCAGACATAGAAAAGATTTTTAAGAGATAATCACTATTTTTAAGCATTTACTCTCTGAGTAAATACTTCCACAAAGGAATAAACCTAATACCCTGCTGCCTTTTTTCTGTATCCCTTGTCAGCAGTATAAGCTCTTTTGTTTTTTTGAATTCCTTTTTGAACTCAATCAGCGCCTTTGTCTCCCTGTCGTTTATCTCATCTGCATATGTGACATTTATTGCAGTCAGTGAATTATCCTTGTTTTTAACAATAAAATCCACTTCCCCTTTGCTTTGCCAGTAATATGCCTCTTTTCCTCTTCTTTTCAGTTCTATAAATACAAGGTTCTCTGCCAGTTTCCCTTCATCTTTTGAGAATTTGAAAGACACAGCATTCCTTAGCCCATCATCTATGCAGTATATCTTTGAAGCAAGTGTTTTTTGCTCCTTAAAAGAATAAGAGAAATGGTCCAATGTAAAGAAAAGAAATGCTTCTTTGTAGTAAGACAGGTAATCTTTAATAGTATCATAAGACATCCCTAAAGATTTCCTTAAATTTCTTAGCGAGATTATGCCTGTAAAATTTGTCATAAGGAACAATGCTAAATCTTTTGCCTTCTGGCTGTTTAAGTTGTACCTGTCAATAATATCCTTATATAGGATATCATCAAAATACTGTTCAAGAATTTGTGTCTTGTATCTTTCCTCCTTAAAGAAAATTTCAGGAAAACCCCCTTGAGTAAGGTATTTTCTTAGATGTTTCAGGATTAGATGTTTTGTCCTATCAAGGATTATGCCCTTTTTTAGTTTGGCTTGTTCTGGGGATAGGTTTGCAAAAAGCAGATATTCCTTAAAGGAAAGTGGAAAAACATCAAATGTCAAATTTCTGCCTGTTAAAAGAGTGGCATACTCCTTTTTTAATAAATAAGAGCTGGATCCTGATATCACAAACTTATCATTGGTTTTTAAGTCGTATTTTTTCCGAATCCATGCTTCCCAGCCTTTTTTCCTGTGAACTTCATCAAGGAATATGAATGCCTTCTTATCAGGATTCAGGCGTCCCCTGTATGAGTTATAAATCTCATCCAGATTGGATTTTATCAGTTTCTTATCTTCCAGATTTACAAATAAGATTTGCTCAGGAGAAATTCCCCTGGTTAATAAGCTGTCAACCATCTGGTACATCAAAGTGCTTTTTCCTGACCTTCTGATGCCAGTTATGATTGTTATCTCCCTTATCCCAATAGAATCAATTAAATCATCATAGTGAGGCCTTTGCCTGCCTTTTATCTCATGAATTAATTCCTTCTTTTCCCACCATGGATTCCATTCTGTGAGTATCTCAATAATCATGTTACAGTAGAAAGTAACATATAATATATAAATGTTACGTTTTTATGTAACAGGATATGCTAAAAAACAAAGCTACTTGTTATTGTATTTGTCAGAAAATCTGATTGAATTATGATTTTTTCTTTCTAATTACAAACAATCCTATCAACACAGCAATCAATCCTAATCCTAATGTTAATAAACTAAACTCAGGTATATCAACGCTGCTTACCAGCTTTGTATCATTCGCTTCTAATGTCACAAAGTTTGCAGATGAGCATGTCACATTGTATTCATGCATCCCAGATGTAGCAAATGACTTTGTATAATTATATTCTGAACCATTGTAATCCATAGTGAATGCAGAATTCCAGTCGTCATCAAAGGTAATATCACATTCTCCTGATATTGGAGTTCCATCTGTTGAATTAACATACCATGCATAGAATTCAATATTATCAAGAGGGAATTTGACACCTGCTTCTGCTTCTGTTGTAAGATTAGCATCTGCTCCTGCTGCGAATCCTGTAAAGTGAGCTACATCAAATGTCAGAGTTGTTCCAGTACATTGTATGTTTGAACAGACTCCATCTAATTCACAATTGCTACCTCCTGCGATGATATCATCTTTTGAGGTAAATGTTCCTTCCTGATATGTGATTGTCGCAACAGGACAGGTTACACCTTCTAATGTAAGAGTTGCAGAAGTGTTAAAGCTTTCATCCAGAGCAGCAGTATCAACAGAGATAAATTCATCTTCTATCTTTATATGCATGTCATAATCCTGGGCAAAGGCATTTATTTCAATGCTTTCTGGAAATTTGATCTTTCCTTTGCCTATTACTGCAAGTGTCATGCTTGTTACATTTGTTATATTTTCAACTGCTGATAAGTTAGTTGTATCTGAATCATCAAAACTGGAAAATGTTGGCTCAGTCATTTCAACATAATTTATTGTAAAACTGTATAAGGCTGGCGTTACAGATGTATCAGTTGTGCTAAGAGCAACCTCAACTTCTACCCACCTGCCGTTTCCAATATCTAATGCTATTACTGAGGTTTCAATATAGCCTGACCAAGTTGCAGAACTTAATGAAGATTCATCTTCAGCAGTCCTTGCCCTGAACTGGATATTTGTATTTACAGGCTCATCTCCAACCCATGTAATATTATGCCATTCAGCAGCAGAATATCCAGAATCCAGGTTGTAATTCCAAGTGCCAGATGTTGCATAGATCCCTCCTGTTTCCTCAAGCGTAAGATTCAATGCAGAGACAGAGCTAGCTAAGAAAATGGTTAGTAAAGTTACGATGATTGTTTTTTTGTTCATTTTTATCAAGTATTAACTAGCATATCCGCACAATTGTGCTCTACAGACAAAAGTAGGTTGTGAAGTGTCGATTGTTGAAGCGTAGACACCGTCACACGCACCATTCGTTACCAGATTAGGATAGCTTTTCGTGCCGACAGTACTTGGAAGACAAGCCACTGATCCGTACGCTATAACACGACACTTACCAGTTGCAAACCCAGCGTAAGACCACTTCATTATCCTACACTGCCCGTTGTTGTCGCAATACTGACAGCTGCCACAAGGTGTATCAATAGGTACTGCATCACAAGCACCTATACTATTACAAGCATTACATGTATCACAGCCATGCTGACCACTTGTATAATAATCATAACCAATTGAGGTATACTTATAATTGCATGAAGTGCTTGTCGGCTCAAGATTCAATTGCAAACCACTAAAACTCCCAGCAGTAAAATCATTCTCACTACTGACAACCTTCTGGTCAGCAACAGCAATACCACTACAAACAAGCATAAGAACAATGAATAGAATAATTAATTTAACTTTCATCTTTTTACCATCCTAGACTTTCCCAATATAAAAAGATATTTATAATCAAACATATATATTGTAGAATATCCTTAACTCTTCTTTTCCTTCATCTTTTTCTTAAACTCTTTCTCTTCTTCCTTTCTCTTTTGCATGAACTCTTTTTGTTCTTTTGTCAGGTCTGGCTTCTCTCTTGGCAGCTTCTTATTCCTGTTCTTATCATTATTCTTTATCCACACTTTGACATGCGCATAATTCACAGGATTCTTTATCTTACTGCAGATCATATCTGGAAAACAGGCCTGGAGGTCCTCATAATAGCTTTTGCAGTTCTGCGGCAGCATATGCTTCTTTTTCTGCTTGTGATGCTTAAGCTGGCCTTTGATATATACTTCCCTAAGCGGCTCTTCATTTTTTTCATTCCATTCTCTTACCAGATCTTCTATGCCATCATGTCCCCATCCCAAAGAGTCAAGGAAATTTATAAGCGCAAACAAGGCGCGCTTTTTTCCATCTTTCATACCATTAAGCATCTTTTTTATGCATGGAGGAAAAAACTCCTGAGGTATAGCAGACCTCGGAGTTTCATATTCCTTGTTTAGCTCAATCTCTTCCACTTCAATAAGAGGATCATCATCAAATGCTTCCTGTATCAGCTTGCCTGCTTCATTTGGCCTGCATTTTGATGTGTCAAGGAATACAGTATCCCCTATCTTCACAATCTTTGGATCTGCATCTTCCCTCTTGAAATCAAGTATCTTATCTATGTCAACAGGCACAGATGCAAGCCCTGATTTCTCGTGCAGGCTGTAGACCATCCTGTAAAGGTGCCTGGACGATATAAGAACAGAATCAATCTCAAGTATTGATGAGTTGTCAAATTTTTGGATAAATTCCTTATTCCCGCATTTTTGGCATTGCTGTGCCCCACCTTTTTCATTATTTCTTAGGATTCTTTTGCATCCTTTGCAGGATATGAAATCTTCTTTTATTTCTGGAGGGATTATGTTCTCTGTTTCGCAATAAGGGCAGATCATTTTTATGTCAAAATTTATGTATTCTTTCTTTATCTCACTCTCGCATTTTTTGCAGACTGTCTTGAACATCTCTTGTTTTGTCTTGCCCATTTTCACAGCAACTACATCTATTGCATCCATCTTCTGAATCATGGATGACAGCTCATAGCCCCTCTCTTTTGAGTCTATCTGCTTTGCAAGAAATTCTGCAATCCTTCGTGTGCTGTCAGGGAATAGCAGCCTTATGTCTTTCAATTCCCCTTTTACTGACACTTTCTTTGGGAATGATTCAAATGGAACTCCTATATGAAATCCCTTGTTTCCAGAAAATTTGCAGCTTACTGCTGCTATGCCATACCGCGTTAATGCCTTTACAACAAGATATGCTATGACTCCTGAATATTCCAAAACAGGGCAGTCAATATCTATGACAAAGTCCCAGCCAGTGCGCAGATCTTCCAACTCCTTTTTTTTCATCTCAGGGTTTAACAGCAGGGGATTTGACCATCTTTCTTCAGATACATGGAAGCTTGTAGCACCGCTTTTTGCAAGTTCAAGTATATCGCCAGAATATTGCAGTATATCAGGCCTTTTCCCAAATCCACCATTCTTATATCTTATAGAAACTTCCCTGTCTGCAGCGCACTTTAGCATAGCTTCCTGTATATCTTTCCGCTTATAATGCAAAAGAATTGTGCTTATATCCAGCATTTTATCCTCATTGTTTTGAAGAACATAAAAACTTTAAATAATTATTGATTGTTTTAACCTTATGTAATAATTCTCCTATTCTTAGAACAGTAGCATCATTCGGTCAAAACTCAATCCATTTTACCAGCCTGCTCGTTGCGGGGGGTTGTCCCTCAAATTTTAGCAAAATTTGATTAAAGGTGGTGTGACACAAGGTCACACTTCGCGGCTTTCAATAAGACTTAATTGCCGCGTAGTGGAGCTTCATGCTCCACATTGCGTGTCAACCGAGCGTAACCAGTTGCGGGGACGCAGAGCCTTCTAGATATACATAAAGAGTTTTGAAGATGCTACTGCTCTTTTATATATGACTTATTACATATTTTTAACCAATAGATATAAATACAAAATACAAATATCAATATGGAATGATAGGAAACCAGATAAAAACTGTTGCACTGCTCGGGCTGCTTTCAGCTCTTCTGCTTTGGGTAGGCAATATGCTTGGAGGCATACAGGGACTCACTATTGCATTGGTATTTGCGATAGGCATTAATTTTTTCAGCTATTGGTTTTCAGACAAGATAGTGCTTAAGATGTACCGCGCCAAGCTGGTGAATGAGACTGATAATCCTAGGCTGTATAAGATAGTAAAAGAAGTTACCCATCTTGCAGGCCTGCCTATGCCCAAGGTATATATAATTGCTTCAGAGCATCCAAATGCATTTGCTACTGGCAGAAACCCAAAGCATGCTGCTGTTGCCTGCACACAGGGAATCATTGAACTTATGAATGATGACGAACTCAAAGGGGTTATTGCGCATGAGATCAGCCATATAAAGAACAGAGATATATTGATATCCTCTGTAGCAGCCACTATTGCAGCAGTTATAGGCTATGTTGCTATGATGGCAAGATGGTCTGCAATATTCGGCGGTTTTGGAGGAGGCAGGGACAGGAACGGTGGACTTATCGAACTTCTGGTGCTTGCTATTGTCATGCCTCTTATGGCAACTATTATCAGGCTTGCAATCTCACGATCAAGGGAATATATTGCTGACGAATCTGCTGCAAAACTATTGCATAATCCTTATGGGCTGGCAAATGCGCTTGAAAAGCTGGATTCCAATATAAAGAAACATCCGCTGAAAGCTATGTCTTCAACAGAGGCAACATCGCATCTGTTTATAGCAAACCCATTCAGATCTAAGGGATTAGTCAGCCTTTTCAGGACCCACCCTCCAATGGCAGAAAGGGTAAATAGGCTCAAAGCAATGAACATATAAAAAATAAAATGGTGATATAAAATGACTATGGCGCAAGTATATGTATTGATTGTGACAAGATACGGATGCAAGAGAAATGTATCGACCGAGATGCTGGGCTTTGATATGATTGATAATGTCCATGAGCTCTACGGTCAGTATGACATCATTATAAGGATAAAAGGAAAAGATATGAACGAGATAGAAGAGTTCATTGCAAAGAATATAAGGTCAAACAAGGATATACAGCAGACTCATACCCTTGTTGTGAGTGATATCCCTATAGGTGGATAGTTTTTAATTTAACTCCTTTTTTTTGTTTTTTTCATCATATTCTTAAGCGCAATCTTTGTCAGTATGCAGCTGCTGTTTTTATTGCAATACCTTGTATTGAACCTTAGCTCATCACTGTAAATATTATTAGATATATCAAGCGGACAGATTATCTTCTTCCCATCAGGGAATATGTTGCCAAACCTGCATTTGTTTACACTGCCATCTTTGATTGCCCTTCCAGATTGTGTCTTTACAATACCTCTCCATGCAATATGGACATCCAGCCCACCTTTATAATCATTAATAAATCTCTGGACAGCATTGAAATAATCTTCCATTGGGAGTGTTTCTTCAGTATCTTTCCAGTAATCTTTGGTAGCAAGAATATCCCTTATGCTTGAGATATAAAATCGCTTGCAGTTGAAATCCTTTTCAGCTACCTTTGCAGCAGTCATCATCTCATGGATATTGTTTTTTGTGAGCATGTAGACTATTGTGACTGACAGTGATGTCTTCTTTATATTCATAAGGGGTTTTTCGCTTGATACTGTTCCATGCACTCCAATCCTGATATCTGTATATTTTAATTCTTCATGTCCCATTTTTTCAAGCATGTCCAGATTATAGCCATTTGTGTATATTGTTGTCCTGAGTCTGCATGCATTGTTGAATTTTATCATCCTTGGTAGATTCTTATGCAGTGTAGGCTCTCCACCGAGGATTATCACTTTATTTATATCCTGGAGATTATCAAGCACATACAGCTTATACCTATCAAGATCCATCTCTTCCCCCCCTAGGTTATGCGCATAGAAACATCCTTTGCATCTAAGATTGCACTTGTTTGTGATAAACAGCTGTAGTGTGTTTACAGGTTTTACACTCATTTCCTGCCATCTTGATGTGTCATATTCAAGAACCTTCTCTGCCCATAGCGCACATTGCTCTTCCTGCATGCCTGATAGTTTTTCTGCTTTTATCATTTAATATAATCTGCCTCCTGCCAGGTTATTAAATTATGGTTGATTAATAAATAAACCAGATGGTTTAAAATTCACAACTATTTATTTAAACAAAAGAAATGTTTATAAATAGCAGATGACAATCAAAATATCATGGGCATCAACTTATATCTGCCAGATATTGCAAATCAAAAAGCGACAGTGAAGGATCATATAATTCTCATCCTGAGTTCAGACTGGCCGCTTTCCACACAGAAGATATACCATCGTATTAAAAAAATGTTTGGGATAGACTGCACATATCAGGCAGTGTTTAAAGCTGTCAATGAACTTTTGAAGATGGAAGTGGTAAGCAAGGAAAAAAGCGCCTACCAGATAAACCTCAAATGGCTCAAACAAGTCCATAGATTTACAGAAACTACTGAAAGCAATTATTATGCCAAGAACCGCCTTAACCTTATCGATGGCATAAAGGACTCAAAGAAAGAGGGAAACATAAGCATACTAACTTTCAGGACAATGTTTGATGTGGAGAAATATATATATTATCTTGTCAAGCATCATATAATGAATTCAGCGCGTAGGCAGATGATATGCTGCCACCATAACCATGAATGGAGACCGCTTTATTATATGCGTGCAGAGTATAATTGGGTAAAGAAGCTTAAGGAACTAGGATGGGATTCATACATCCTTTGCGCCAACAATACAGCAATAGATAAATTTTGCAGTAGGTTCTATAAGAATCTTGGGTGTTCTGTGAAACTCAATACCAAATGCGCAAGCACTTGCGAGCTTGTGGTTTTTGGAGACATTATGATAGAGATTTATCTCCCGCATGACATTATAGTGATTATGGACAAAGAATTCTCAAAAATAAAAGATATTTCACAGGTAAGGCCTGAAGAAATGATTACAAGGATATTCGAAAGAGAGAATGATATACAGGTAGTGATAAGGAAAGACATTAACATTGCAAATCAGATAAGAAAGTATACTTTGGGATTTTTTAAGAATACAAAGTGAGCGAAATTATCGAAAATTTCGCAAGAAATTTTATTGGGGTTTAATACCCCTCACTTCAGTGCGAAATTTTGGATTCCAAAAATTTGATAATCTATAATGCAAATCCGTAATACCCCTCCATTTATGGTGGGGATAGGATTTGCTATC
>DAOVBM010000040.1 GCA_030670545.1 Candidatus Woesearchaeota archaeon | reverse complement strand
TCCTATCCTCATCATAAATGGTGGGGTATTACGGATTCGCATTATAGATTATCAAATTTTTGGAATCCAAAATTTCGCACTGAAGTGAGGGGTATTAAATCCCAATAAAATTTCTTGCGAAATTTTGGATAAGAAATAAATTAATAAAAAAATAAAATTAATAATGCAGTCTTATGCTATTTTAGCAACCAATGATCCTGCTGCTATATGCGACAGTCCAGAATCAGCATTTGTATAGGCAATATTCAGGTCATCGTTAACTTTTGATCCTGATTGTCCTACATTACATCCGCTTAATGCTAATGTTACCCTTGCACCGTTTGTTACGCTTTCAATCTGGGAAGTACAGTTTGAATTGACCAAAGTAGCCTGGACACCAGTCATCTCAAAACCCAAACTATTCTGCATAACTATACTTACATCTCCAGTAGGGGTTACAGTAAAGTCAATGCAAGCTATTCCGCTAGGCAGTGTGCATTTGTCTGGCAGGAACCTTTCTGGACTTAATACTCCAAAATATGCCAAAGCTGTGATTGCAGCAAGTACTACAAGGATAGCCCAACCATAGGTCATTAAAAATTCCATTGCTGCTTGTGCTTTTTTATTTGTCATTATTTTTTTCTTCATCATTATCAACCTCTTATTAGTTTTTATTTATTGAACTTTTGTAGTTAAGCTTCCACTCATGATTTTTGTAAGGCCGCTTATCTTCTCAGTATAGCCTATTACTATATCTGCATTATACCTATCTTCTACTTCTCCATTGCTGCATTTTACAAGGGGAAATGTTTCCATGTCTCCGTTCTGAAAGTCAGCAAGATCAGGATCTTTTATAGACAACTCACAATCTCCGACAGTGATGCTGTTGATTGTCAGGTCCTTTCCCAAACCATTTCTTAAAACAAGAGTTATATCTGTTGGTGTTACTTTGAATCCTGTGCATTCTACTCCAGGTTCAAGAATACATTTCTCTGGAATAAATTTCTCAGGGCTTAATACTCCAAAATACGCTAATGCTCCAATTGCTGCAAGTACAACAAGAATCGCCCAGCCATAAGTCATTAAAAATTCCATTGCTGCTTGTGCTTTTCTGTTCATATTTAATCACCTCTGGATTAATTGTTTATTGTAATAATATATATCTCTAGATTACATTCAAACAACTTATATATAAATATTACTAAAATTTGTTCATTATCAGGCTCTTGCCTGTCATCTCTCTTGGCTTCTCAAGGTCCATTATCTCAATCACTGTAGGCGCGATATCCTTAAGCCCGCAGCCTTTGCGCAGCCTTGCATTCTTAATCATTTCTTCACTGCTGAGCAATATGAATGGAACAGGATTCATACCGTGCGCAGGTCTGGGCGCGCCTCCAGGATAAAGCATATTCTCTACATTGCCATGATCGGCTGTAATTATCACAATATAGCTGTGCTCAAGGCAATTCTCAACTATCCTGCCTATGCATTTATCTACAGCTTTGCAAGCTTTTATCCCTGCCTTGATATCACCTGAATGCCCTACCAGGTCCCCATTTGCGAAATTCATTAATATAAAGTCATATTTCTCTTTTTTAATCTCTTTGATGACCTTTTCAGTTGTCTTATATGCACTCATCTCAGGTTTCTCTGCATAAGAAGAGACTTTTGGAGATGGCGCAAGCATCCTGTCTTCCCCTTTGCTGGGCTTTTCTCTCTGGCTGTTGAAAAAGAAAGTGACATGCGCATACTTCTCAGTCTCAGCTATCCTGAGCTGATTAAGACCTGCATCAGATATAATTTTACCCAGGTTATTCTCAACAGACAGCTGGAGGAACGCAACAGGAAGATCAAAAGTCTTGTCATACTCACTCATGCATACATAACAGATGTTCTTCAATACCTTATCTCTCTTAAACTTATTGAAACCCTTTATTGCAATTGCTGCTGTTATCTGCCTCTCCCTGTCAGACCTGAAATCCCAGTCAATTACAGCATCATTATCTTCTATCAACGCAAGAGGGCTGCTGTCAGTGCCTGTTATGGCTATAGGCCTGACATAATAGTCTGTCTTGTCACCTTTCATATAAGCATTCTTTACAGCTTTTATAGGGTCTTTCTCTTTTGTTCCTTTTCCCATGACAAGCAAATCATATGCCTTCCTTATCCTGTCCCAGTTAGTATCTCTGTCCATTGCATAATATCTTCCTATCATTGTCGCTATCTTCCCTATCCCAATCTCCTTTGACTTCTTTTTGAATCTTCTTATGTATTTTAAAGCGCTTTTCTCAGGCGCATCTCTGCCGTCAAGGAAGCAGTGGACATATACATCATGGATGCCTTTATCTTTTGCAAACTTTAGCATAGGAAATATGTGGTCAGTTGTCCCATGCACGCCCAGGTCAGAAAAAAGCCCGATAAGATGCAGTTTTGACTTATTCTTTTTTACATGGGCTATTGCTTTATTAAGCGCTTTGTTTTTGTAGAAAGATTTATCCTTGATACTCTTATTTATCATCTCAAGAGGCTGCCAGACAATCCTGCCTGCGCCGATTGTGAGATGCCCTACTTCTGAACCACCCATAATGCCTTTTGGTATCCCTACTGCATTTCCTGACGCCTTAAGTATTGTCCAGGGGTAATTCTTCATGTAATAGCTGTCATTTTTAAGATTAGCTTGCTTTACACAGTTACCTTCGGTCTTTGTTGTATATCCCCAGCCATCTCTTATTATAAGCATCACTTTATGCTTGGTTCTCTTTCCTCTCTCCTTCATTCTTACTGGGGATTTCAGATGTTTCATGCTCTACTTTCCTTTCTGGTGTTTTATTGATTCATTAACAATTACCTTAAATATAGCCATGACAACCATATCAGGCACATTATATTTTTTTGCAACTGCCATATGCTTATTTTTCATTTCTTTCAGCCTGGAGTCTTCTACAATCTTGATACCGTATCTTTTTTTAATCTGCTTGAGTTTTCCGGATATCACCCATCTCTTATGAAGCTCTCTTATTATGTTCTTATCTGTCCTGTCAATCTTTACTCTCAACTTCTTTAATTCATTCTTTCCTTTCTCTTTCAACTTATTTTTGTTCATCCTTCTTATCATTTATTTCACCTCGTATTATGATTTATCTCCAGATTTATGTATATTTATTACATTATAAATAATCATCTTCCTCTCTGTATGCGATAAAGCTCCTCAACTTGCCCAATAGTGGAAATCTCATTAGCGCTCATATCATCCCTTTTTGATATGATCCTTGGGAATCTCAATGCAAAACCGCTCTTGTATCCTGGGCTTTTCTGTATCTCTTCATACTGAACCTCAAGCACAACAGCTGGCTTTATTTTTACTCTTCTTCCTTTTTTTGCTATGACAAGAGGATCAAGCTCATCAGTCATCTGACTGAAACTAAGGCCCTGTTCTTCTTTTTCTTTCAAACCTGTACCTACTTTGCCGATCTCAAGAAAATTCCCTTCTTCATCAATGCATGCCACAGTATAACTTGTAAGCCATCCACTTCTCTTACCCTCACCCCAATCTGCTCTTGTTATAACAAGGTCAAGTGATTCCATCACTGGCTTTATCTTTACTCCATATCCCACTCTTGAGCCTGGTTTGTATGGGGATTTGAGGTTTTTCATCATTATGCCTTCATTTCCAATTTCAAGAGCTTTTTTGTAGAATCTGCTGACTTCTTCTTCATCATCAGATATAATCTGTTTTGCAAGATTCAGCTTGTTCTTTTCCTCTTTTGTTATCTTCTCAAGCAGTTTTCTCCTTACCATGAACTTCTCATCCAGGAGGTTTTTTCCATCAATCTCCATTGCATCGAATATCTTGACAGCTACTGGGATCTCTTGTGTCATCCTGTCTATGTCATACTTCCTTCTTATCCTTTGGGATATGCGTTGGAAAGGGAGCCACTTTTTTGTTTTATAATCAATTCCTATGACTTCGCAGTCTATTATGTAATTTTTTGAGATTATATTCTTTTTTACAGCCTTCACCACATCAGGAAATTGCGAAGTTACGTCCTCTAAGCGCCTTGTGATAAGCTTTATCTTATCGCCTTTCCTATGAATCTGCAGCCTGAAGCCGTCATACTTATACTCGCATGCGCAAGGCCTGCCCACTGTATTGAAAGCGTCTTTAATGCCTTTTGCTTTCTGGAAGAGCATCACATTTATCGGAACCCCGACTGTCAGATTAATGTCAAGGAGGCCTCTCCGCCCTTTCTCTTTGGCAATTCTTGCTACTTTTGCATAATCATTTGTCATGTCATAAGCCTTCTGCACAATTTCCACAAGATATTTGTATATCTCCCTTGCGCTCTTTTCGTCATGAGCAAGGATAATGTCATAATCTTCAAAATCTCCAAGTTCGCTTATATCTTTCACTTCCAACACTTTCAGGTCTTGCTGCTTTTTTTGCAGGATAGCCTTCTTTTGTTCATTGAATTTTACCTTAAGCAGCTTTCCGCATCCTATGCATGTTTTTGCATTAGGGACAATCTCCCCACATTCTTTGCACATATAGAATATTCCCAGAATCTTCGGGAAACAGCTCCAGACTATTGCATCTCTTATAGCTCCGGATCCAACCCCTACCCTCAATGTCTCAAGCACAGTCCTTATTATGTATTTTGCCTCATCAACATTGGCTGAAGTCAATAGCTCTGCAATCAGCTTTATCTTCTTATCAACACTTCCATGCCCTTCAATCTCTGCAAGCTTTCTTATGTTTGAACATACTTTTGCTGTTGTTATATCTATGGAGGCTAGGGTCTGCTGCTTTTTTACAAGTATAAGCTTATTTGCTGCTTCTCCAAGATCACCTGTCTTTCTCCATTCATCTTCTATATACTCTGGATTGAGCCCTGTTGCAATTGCTAAGGCTTTTACAATAAGCTTTGCAGCTACACCTATCTTCTTTTCCTCGTAGTCAGGAAATACTTTGCCCTGCATAAGAAGTATAAAGTCCTCCAGATCATCTTTTCCAGCCTTTTTAAACAGCTGGCTTATATAATATGTCTTATCAAGCCGTTTAGAAGTTGATTCAATCTTTTTATATACCCTGACAAGGTCTATATATTTCATAGTGCTTATAATGAATCCCTTGTTTAAATATCTTTTGTAAAAATGCTGGGAAATGGGATATGTTTAGTTCTTCCTTCTCATGATATATAATCCAATAAGTACAACAGCCAGTCCCAGCACTAAAGTCAGTATACTAAACTCTGGAATAGCGCTTTGCGAAATCGTAAAGCTGTCCTCCACTGTGAGGTTTGTGTAATCTGCATGATTACAGCTTACATTGTAGGTCCTATCTCCTGCGCTGCTAAATGTCCTGTTGTAGTTATGGAATGTTCCGTCAAATGCCATATCATCCCATCCATTATCAGCAAACCATATGTCACAGTCTGCTCCTGTTATCGCTTCTCCTGAACTTGAGTTGGTGTAGTTGGCATAGAAAAATATGTCATCAAGCTGCCAGTATGTCCCTTCTGACCATACTTCTAACCTGGCAGTGCCGAATTCAGTTACAGCAGAATGCGTAAGCCCTGTAACCTCATAGTATGTTCCTTTGTCAGTGCATGTAAAAGAATCGATTGTCTGGCCTCCTGTATTACAGCTTGTGAATAAAGTTTCATCTACTGCATCACATCCGGATGATATCTCATCTATGCTTGTAATCTCTGCATTCTTGACACAGAGCATTCCTATTCCCAGGACTTTAGGCACGTGCAGTGTTTTAGTCAATCCTGACAGGCCTTTAACAATGATGCTGCCTTTTCCTGTGGTTGTGCGGTTAATCTTTATATCGTGCATAATTAGCTCATTTTCAGTGAAGTTGTTGTTGAATTTGATTATAGTTTCACCATTCACCTTAAACTCGACAAGATGAGTATTTGTGGATGTGTTCTGCTCTGTGCTGTCAACAAGAATAGTTATATTCAATTCAGTATCAAGATTACTGCCATATCCTTCGATATTGTCAACAGAATCGCTGATTCCGTCATTGTCCCAGTCGTCAATGATACTGACATATGATCCATTCTCTTCAAACTTGAATTCCTGTTTTATGCCTGTTGCATCACCATCAGTCAGGTGGCATTCAACATCATATTCTGTGCCGCCATCGTCACTCACAATCCAGTCATAATAATGATTTACGCCGTCCCAGAGCATTACAACGCCATCCAATCTATCCCATGTTCCAGCTGCGTCAGTCCGCAGATATAGTGTTGCATTCAATTCTGACTCACTTAAGAATCCATCAGGGTCAGAGCCATCGCAATATATCTTCATTGTGTCAAATTTCGCAACTCCCTGCTGCAGGGATACATCATCTACAATTGGCGCTGTGTTGACAACTATAAATACATTCTCTTCTGAATATTCATTGCCCCATTCACTGTAATCATCTTCAATCTGGCATTTTATATCATAGCTTGTAGGATAGCCTGATGTGATTGAGTATAGATATCTAAAATTATGCAGTCCTCCGTCAAATGTCATTGTCTTTGCAGTTCCCCAATCAACTGCGCCATTCTCCTTTATCCAGATTCTTGCATGATAATCGCTGTCCAAAGCACCGCCGCTGTTTGCATCTGTGCCATCGCAGTAGAAGAGTACATAATTGCCTACTTGTCCAGTATAGCTGTTCAGTCCATAGCTGATATCATCTGCGACTGGCAGGCTATTGATCTTTATCTCAATGTCCATGACAGGTGTCTGCGTATGGCCTGCTTCATCTGCGCTATAGAATTTTATCCTATTTGTCCCTCTTGCGCTGAATGTCAGTATTGTGCCATTGTCTATGTTTCCTGTTGAAGGAGTGCTTGGAATTACGCAATCTCCTCCAAGCTCATCCCTGCATTCCCAAGTGTATACTTTAGTTGGAACATTTTCTATAGGTATATCATCCTCAACCATTATGATCTGGTAGCCAGGCAGGTGGATGCCTCCTGTTATCCCTCCAGTGAGGTTTGTTATGTATGTGGATGGATCTGTGAAGTCAACACCAAATGTTATGCTTAAAGTGGATGATTGGATATTGCCTACCCCATCCTGACAGCCGATATATACAGTCTTTGATGAAGTTTCAGTAATATTTCCGAGATTACAGCTGATGTCTGTTCCTGACAGAGAATTGCAGTTGTTGCTCATGCTGGCATAAGCTATATCTGAATAGCTCCACCTGCAGTTGCTGTTGTTTTCGCTTAAGTCAACATCGATATAAGTTGTGCTGTCATCAACAATGTCCCAGTAAGGGGATGATGTATCTCCAGCTACAGAGCCGAATGTTATTGTCGGAGGAGTAGAGTCTGAAGTGAATGTGTCTGATACAGCTATTGAATAATCATGGCTGTCATAAACTTTGCAGTAAACAGTGTAAGTTGTATCGTCTATTGGAGATGGCATTGTACAGCTTAAAGTATATGGAAAACTGCTTGATGCTGTGCAATTATAGTTTGATAAGTCTGGATGGGGGTTGTCAATTGCACAGTATAAGTTAAGTGTTTCTGATTCTGTATCTGCTATTGTGCCTGTTGTTATTGTGACAGTGCTTCCGCCTTTTACTGGATCAGGAGTAGCTGTGATGCTGTCAATTGTAGGGATATTGTTATTGACTGTAACAGTATCAGAGTCAACTTCTGTGTTGCTTTCCAAAGAAGGGTCTGCCAGCTTGCAGCTGAAATCCCAAGTTCCTAATTGATTGTTATTATTGGTTATTGCAATTGAAGCCACCCAGCTGGTTCCGTTGTAAGTTTCTGTCAGATTATTCCAACCAGTGTCTCCTGGAAGCTGGTACTGCATTGTTGCTGTCAAGTCAGCTTCTGTTGTGTAATCATCTGTTCCGTCGCAGGATATAGTGATTGTTCCTCCCCTGTTTAATTCTGTTGGAGACTGCGTAAGGCTTGTTACAGTCGGAGCAGTGTTTGCATTGATGCTTTCGATTGTAACAGAGCTGAACGATGGACTTGACTCTGTTGCTGTAAGTATTGAGCGCCACTGAATGTATTTGGAAGATGATGCGCTGATTGATTCTCCTGAATTTGCGTATCCCTTTGGCTGTATCTCACCTGATGGCTTTGCATAGTTGAATATGTTGAAGTCGTCTATTATGCAATCACAGGCACTGCTGTAATCCTTTGCATTGCCCAGAAACATGAATGATGTCAGGTTTTCTACATTTGGAGCAGCAGTTGAGTTCTTTTGCACTCCATCTATTGTTAATATCATGTTGCTGTCCCATGTTGCTCCGATGTGATGCCAGGCATCTGCTGACCATGAGCTGACTGGAATTGATATTTCTGTTCCAAGAATATTGAATACCAGATTATTGGATACATCCTTGTATATTTTGAAGTTGCCCTCGTCGAAGAATGTATGTTCAGCATTGTCATTGCCAGCCCATGAGGACTTTATGTAAAAGGATATTGTTCCGGAGGATGCATTGATGTTGCCTAGGTAGGTCTGCTGGATTTCTTCTGGGGTTAGGGCACGGCCTTTGATGATGCGGAGTTCGTCGATAGTGCCGTTCATTAAATCTCCTAATGCACTACTTTCCTCCCCTATAAAAAGATTGCTGGCTATATTAGGCACATCCACTGATGAAATAGTACTAGTTCTCTCTACATTATTAACATATAATTTCCACTCATTATTGGTTCTTGTTACAGCTAAATAATGCCAGGTATTTAATTCAAGTGCATCAGGACTAATTAAATTCACTTCAGTAATACTATTTTTTATAACTGTAAAAAATGGATTTGTACTAGCAGTTTGAGGATAAATAGAAAGTCTCCATCTATCTCCTCCAAATACCTGCCCTGCTACACCATACCTTCCTGATGGACGATTTGTAGTTAAATATACCCAACCATCAATCGTAAAATCCCCACTTCCAAAGTCCCAGTCATCTGAATCAGGCAGACTCACATAACTATTTCCATCAAAATATGCTCCTTTGTCGTATTTTGCTTTCTGGAATCCGTAATGCGCTTTGACTTCGTCTGCTGTCAGGGCGCGATTGTAGATTGCTACCTGGTCTATGGAGCCGTTGAAATTGTATCCAGCTCTATCTTCTGCCCCAATTCTAGCGGAAACAGTTGAATCATAAATCGTTCCTGTTAGAGGAGTGGTTTCTTTTAAAATCCCATTTAAATATGCTCTTACATTATTTCCATCATAAGTTCCTACAACATGATACCATTTACCTTTTTCCAGAATAGTCGTGGCAGTGGAACTATTGACTACACCGTTTGAATTGCGAAAAACTATGAAAACATGTTCTCCATCTTTTTCTACCAGCCACGATGCCTGACCAGATGCACCCCATTTTGCAGCTATCCTTCTGCTCGCAGAAATATCATTTGTATTGAACCACACAGATATAGTCATTGCAGAGTATCCTTCAAACTTATCACCTAGATCTATATAGTCATCTACACCATCAAATTCATAAGCCTGTCCTGACCATCCGTTTGCAAGAGTTGCACCATAGACAGTTCCATGATTTGCTCCGACAACATCATTTGCATTGCCTTCGAATGTCCATGCAGATACTGCTCCGCTTATGCCTGCGTAATTGATTGTATGCGTTCCTTTCTGCCCCTGCTCGCATACATTGCTGCCATCAAACCTGCACAACAGCACAGTATCATCCTCAACAGATGCGCCTGTTGGATATATGGCTGCGCCTGATTCGTTTATTCCGACTCCTGAAAGGGACTTGCCGTATTTGTATGATGATTGTGAGTATAGCTGCTGGATTTCAGATGGTGATAGTGCACGATTGTAGATTGATACTTCATCAAGGGTACCATTTAACCAACCGTAAGAGTAAAAAGGATAACTATTTCCAATCGAAAGAATATAATTTGATGTTCTTATTGCGGTTGTGTGCTCTTCAGATTTAACCTCAATTCCATTCACATATAATTTTGCAAATTCTCTATCATAAGTACCTACAATATGATACCAATTTCCCGTTAGTAATGTGTGCTCAATAATATCAAAAACCCCACCAACAGACCATCTTACTTTTCCACTACTTATACCAAGTTGAAAACAGGAATCAGATGTTGAAAAACTATCAATATATTGCTTTGATATAATTCTTTGCGAGCCAGTTAAACTTGCATATTTCACCCATGCCTCAACTGTAATCACACCAAGAATATCCAAACTCACATCATTGCCACAATCAATATAATCCTCCACCCCATCAAATTCATAAGCCCCATCTACCGCCCCATCAGCAGTAGAAGCAGCTCCAACTACAGTCCCATCATTGCCATATCCAGAATAATCCCTTGCATCTCCGTCAAGTTTCCAGTATCCGACCAGTCCTGTCTTGTTTATGTCAGTTGAAGTCATTTGCTGTTCATTGCTGTATTCTTCCATGCTCCTGTCGAAGTCTAATTTCAATAAAGTATTGTTCTCTTCATAAGCAGATGGAACTGGCGAGTTTCCAGACCACTTTGACCATGTTGAGTTATCGTCTGATGTTCTGGTCTGGAAGTATAGTTTTGTGGATTCATAGTGCTGCTTGATTTCGTCTTCAGATAAAGCTTTCTTGTAGACTGCAACTTCGTCGATTGTGCCGTTGAACTGTGAACTACCACTATTTCTTGCTCCTATATTCACATTAATGTTAGTTAGTATTGATGTTGTTAAAGCATCATAGTGTACTGTTACTGGTTCTTCTACTCCGTTTATATATAATTTCACTCCAAATGCTGAGCCACTCCCATCATAGCTCATGGCTACATGTTGCCAAACATCTGCTACTAAATTTTTGTTTGTATCAAGATAAATTCTATCATTTGGACTGCCACTTGAAGGGTACATGCAAGCACCCAATTTTCCATCGGAATTGAAAAGGAGATAGCCGGTATAAGGACTTACAGTATCTGCTTTTGCAACAATCATCCAAGAACCGCCTGCTATTGTTCCTGCTGCTGGCTTTATCCAAGCTTCAACTGAGAACTTATCTGTTCTCTCAAAATCAAAGTTAGCTTCATTCCCAATATCAACATAATCACCATCAAACAAATAAGCCTTGCCTACTTTTCCCCCTTCTGTCAAAGTAGCTCCAACAACTGTTCCGTCATTTCCATTTCCACTTGCGTCTTTTGCATTTCCTTCAAATTTCCAATAGCCAACCATTGAATCGTCCATAGGGTAGTGCGAGGCTGGCAGGCTTTCAGACCAGCTGATGTTCTGCCACAGCTGTATCTCGCTGTTGTATATTGGCTGGTGTTTGTATAAGCCCTGATGGTAGTGTTCCATCAGCTCTTCCTGCGTGCGGGCGTAGCCTTTTGTGATGCGGAGCTCGTCAATGGATCCGTTTACATAATGGGTATATCCTATATTAACATCTTCCCCAATCCATACAGCAGAAGCAAGGTTAGGCATAATCTTAGTGCTTGCATCATACGTTCCTACTGATGTTCCATCCAAGTATAATGTTGCAGTTGTTCCATCTCTAACTATTGCCAAATGATACCAATTATCTACAATTAAATTTTGTTCTGCTGACAATATGTAGATACAAATGATGTCTGTATCCGTGCCAAAAAACTCTACTTTTCCAGAAGGCATATGGTATTTTAAATACCATCTATTGTAAGTGTCATCATATTGAGTTATTAAAGCCCCCCTGTGAGTTTCTTCTGTTGGTCTAAACCATACATCTATAGTAAAATCCTCACCGCCAAAATCCCAATCATCACTATCACTCACATCAACATAATCCCCAATTCCATCCAATTCCAATCCTTTGGAATCAAACTTCCCATTTCCATAACTTGCATCCCCATATAAAATTCCATCATTAGTGCCGCAGGTGTCAGAAACGCTGCCGTCAAAATGCCACAACGCAACAGTATTCTCATCGCATGAATATGGCTCTGTCCTTGTTGTTTTATCTAAATATATCCCTACTTTGTCTTTGTAGTGTTCGTATACTTCATCTGCTGATAAGGAGCGGTTGTAGATACGGACTTCGTCAATGGAGCCGTTATAAATATAATTTGTAACATCTGATCCTAAAATGAAATTATTAGCATTAGAATAATAGTCAGGTAGTGGATAAGTTGTTTCAATTAATTTACCATTTAAATAAGAATTTGATGTGTTTTCAGCGATATTAATAGTATAAACAATATGATGCCACTCATCTTGTTGAACAATCATAGCCCCAAAATAGCCAGACCACCCTGATGGTGAACCTAAATACATTCTTACTATATTATTATGTTGCATTAAAATATACCCACCAGCACCATATTCCCCTTTCTCTAAAATTCTTGCATAGTACATGATTGAACTGATTGGCTTTATCCAAGTTTCTATAGTAATCTCCCCATTAATATTCAAACTCGAATCATTCCCGCAATCAACATAACTAGAAACACCATCAAAGCTCATCCCTCCATTCCTGTGCCCATCACTAGTTGGTGTTGCACCAATCACTGTCCCATCATTGCCATTACCTGAGTAATCAACAGCTGAACCCTCGTCAAAGCTCCAGTATCCAACAAGTCCGTCATCAGAGCTGTCGCTGCGGGTAAAATCACCAGTTGAGGAAGAAAAGTCGCCCTGGTAAACGTAAGTACCAAATCCAATTCCTGCCAGTGCAACTAAAACAAGGATTCCCAATCCCAACATTTTCCCGTATTCAGCTTTTTTTGACATTTGATTACCTCAATTTTAAATTCATTCCTCTAACAGTATTTTTATCCTTGTCACAAATTCAGCAGTCTGTTCCTGCATTCTTTTTGCCAGCGAATAATCAGTTTTTTAATGTCAATCTTCATGCTAAAAACCTCCAAAGCAAAGGATAATAAATCTCTAATCCAGATAGGATAATTACTTTTTGCCGAATCTCTTTAGAAAAATCATGCTTTTTATCAAGGAAATGTTTTTCAAAGTTTTTATAATCAAGATAAACTGGGTTAATTCTGGTATTTGTTCTCATGCTGATTCTATTGGCAGCATTTTCAATTTCAATTTCATTTTCTACTCTTTGAAAAATTAATAGGATATCAATATCAGATTCCTTAGTGTAACTGCCTTTTGCATAAGAGCCAAAAATAATTATGATGAGTGGTTTTGTTTCTAATTCATTCACGAACTCGCTTATTGCAAGTTGTATCTTTTGCGACAGGCTGAGGAATCTTTCAGTATTTACCTGCTTTAGATAAGCGACTGTCTTTTGGCCTTTTTTTAATTTTAATTTTACCAGGTTTGCTTCTTTTTGCCTTGTAATCACTTTCTCTTTTTCGAGAATGTTTGCATAGCGCGTTATGTTTGGCAGTCCTGTCTTAAGGAGCCTGGACAGTTCCCTTAAATGCAATCCATTCTGATGCTCTTCAAGCAATTTAATTAGTTTTAGTTTTATCTCCATTTTGTCAGATGATAACAAATTGTTGCCAAATGATAACATAATGATGACATTGTTTAAATATCTTTTGTTTTTATACTTATTGTATCATCCCTAAACTAGTTCTTTCTTTAAATAACAAAAATTTGACAATTTATTGATAGCAAATCCGATCACCACCATAAATGGTGGAGTATTACGGATTTGCATTATAGATTATCAAATTTTTGGAATCCAAAATTTCGCACTGAAGTAAGGGGTATTAAACCCCAATAAAATTTCTTACGAAATTTTCGATAATTCTTCAACTCGATAACAAGAGATTCTATTATCAGGCCTTTTCTCCTACAATTGTCAGTGTTGTTGTCTTGTCTCCAGCAGATTCGTCAACAGGAACTGTCATCTGTATCCCTATTCTACATTCATCTACACCATTTGTGAATGTTAAGTCATTGCATACATTATGCCTTGATACTGCAGCTGCAGGAACATTAGTGTATGTTGCATCTATGCTTCCTGACTGCGATGAGTTACCGTGCGCCTGATAGCATGAATTCGGCAAAGAACTGCATCCTGTCCCGCTGAATGGTCCTGCTCCACCATCATAAACACTGATATTCAGATTCACGCTTCCATCATTCCTGACAATAAAGAAGCTGTTAGCGCTTTCGCTGTTATTGGATTGTCCAGGTTCAAGTATGCCAAGATCAATAAAATTGTCTGTAACATTGATGTATGTTGTTTCTACAATAGTGACATTTGTTATTCCAATTCCTAGAGAACTTGCATATCCTGTCACTCCAGGCTCTGAAAGCCTTGTTATTGTAATAAACAATGATATCGCTGAAATCACAATTAATGCAACCAAAAGGCCTGCAAGAGTTTTATTTGATATTTCTGCCATTTTATTTCCTCCTTGTATAACAAAAATTTGACAATTTATTGATCGCAAATCTTATCCCTACCATAAATGGAGGGGTATTACGGATTTGCATTCTAGATTATCAAATTTTTGGAATCCAAAATTTCTTACGAAATTTTCGATAAGTTTACTATGAATTATTTTCTACAACCTGAAGTGTTACCTGCGCGCCCATCTCGCTTGGCTGAGCAGGCACTTTAACAGATATAATCCCCCCAGTTTCCTTAACAGTTCCCTGTTCCTGCTGCGCAAGGCTGGTCACTGATATCTTGTCCAGAGTAATCATGCTTAAAGTTATCGACAATACAGATATTATCACTGCCACAATAGTCAGGATAAGGAGTGTGCTCATTGATATTTTATCTCCCATGTTTTCTCATCAGCTTATAGATTATTTAAACATTTCGCTTTTTTGTAAGTAAAAAGTCTGCTATTTAAGGAGCACCAGCATCATCAGTCAAAACTTAATCCTTTTCCTTATCCTGCTCGTCGCTGGGGGTTGTCCCTCAAATTTTAACAAAATTTGATAAAAGGTGGTGTGACCTCAAGGTCACACATCGCGGCTTTCAATAAGACCTAATTGCCGCGTAGTGGAGCTTCATGCTCCACATTGCGTGTCAACTGAGCGTAACCAGTTGCGGGGGAGCAGAGCCTTCTAATAACCCATCCCAAGTTTTGAAGATGCTTGTGCTCCTTTGCATCTGATTTTTTACTTACGTCTTTTCCTCGGATTCCTGCGTATCTTGCGGCATAAAAAACAGATATGCTTTATCGCAATGACAAGAACTATTATCAGCAGGATTATCCTTGATATAAGGTTCCAGAATATATTTTTGGCTGTAACCAGTATCTTTGCTCGTGAAGGCAGTCCTT
>DAOVBM010000028.1 GCA_030670545.1 Candidatus Woesearchaeota archaeon | reverse complement strand
GAGATCTGATAATGTATGTAATAAATCAGATATCCTGAAGCAGTAGCATCTTCAAAACTCAGGAAGTATTTTTAGAAGGCTCTGCGTTCCCGAAGGGAACAACCCCTCGCGACGAGCAGGACGTAAAAATAGAAGGAGTTTTGACCTGATGATGCTACTGCTTCTTCAGTAATAGATTTATTACACACTGATATATCATCCCAGAAGATGCTTGTCAAAGAACTCCATTACCCTTCTCTTATATTCAGCAGGATTCACTGCATAATTCCAGCCGTGCCCTGCTCCCTCAATAATCCACAGCTCTGTATTGTTCTTGTTTGAATTTCCATAAATCAATCTTGAGTGCGCAGCAGGAATTTGCCTGTCTTTTGAGCCATGTATGAGAAGCACAGGAGCTTTTATCTTCATTATCTCATCAGCAGGAGCTATCTTTTCAATATCAATGCCCATTATAATCCTTCCAAGCAGCCTTGTAATCCAGATAAACGGCTTTTTTGTAAATGATGGAAATATCCAATACACTCTCTCTAGCAAAAGTTCCATGCTTGAATAAGCAGAATCTGCGACAACAGCTTCAATCTCTTTTGGATGAGACAAAAGTATAGTTGATGCGCCAAGCGAAAAGCCCATTGCGCCTATCTTATCCACTTCCTTTCTTGACTTTAGATATTTGACTGCAGCCTCAATATCCTTCTGTTCCTTGTATCCTCCTGTTGTGTACCACCCTTTGCTTTCACCGAAATACCTGAAATCAAACAGGAATATGTTGTAATGGCTGAGAAGGAAAGCGCTTGTAGCAAGAAGGTTATTCTTGTCAGCTGGATATCCATGGCATACGATGATTGTCGAATTGCTGTAGCTGGATGGTATGAACCAGCCTTTTAATGCAATGCCATCATCTGTGTTGAAGCTGACATTTTCATATGGGAGGTTAAGGTCATCAGGCTTTATTCTTGTCTTGAACTTGAATGGATGTATAAGCATGAAGAACTGGAGTATAGAAAAGCCTATTATGAATAATATTATGATAATAATTGCCCTTATCGCATGTGGAGAAAGCTGCATATATATTTATCTCATGCAGTAATGTTATAAAGATTTGGTTTAATTCTAAATGCGAACTCATGATTTTAGTAACATTTATTAATGACTGACAAAATCATAAATGATAATTGTAAAGGGATTTTAATGGGTGGATTATTCGGGATAGTATCAATAAATTGTCAAATTTTTGTTATTTACCTTTGATCAAATGATATATCTCCAATTTTATGTCTTCTGCAACTTCCTCAATTGTCTGGGTGGTATCAATGACCTTGACCCTATATGGCTCTTCCAGTGCAATCTCAAGAAATCCTCTCCTCAGCCTTTCATGGAAATCATAAGCCTCTTTCTCAATTCTGTCCTTCTGGTTTCCAAATTCCCCCACACTTAAGCGCTTGAATGCCTCTTCAACAGGAAGGTCAAGCACAAGAGTCAGGTCAGTCTTTATCCCAAATGTTGCAATATTATTGAGCATCATTATCATTTTCATATCAAGTTTTCTTGCATAGCCCTGGTATGCGGTTGTTGAGTCATATGATCTGTCTGAAAGTATGAACTTGCCTTGTTTCAATGCAGGGATGTTCTCTGCTTCAAAATGCTCGCTCCTGTCAGCAGCATATAATAATAATTCAGTCTGCGGATACATTGAATAATCAGGATTGAGCAGTAATTCCCTGATTCCTCCTTTCAGGTCTCCTGCCATTCCAGGCTCTCTTGTTATGTGGACATCATATCCTAGCTTTCTCAGATAACTTCCAATAATATCAATTTGTGTGGTTTTGCCACCACCTTCCCCGCCTTCAAATGTTACAAAATATCCTGGATAATTATGCCCTTTGATTTAAACCACCCTAAATTTAAAGAATCCTTGCACTTTATAAACATTTCCAATAATCTAAAATCTCAGAGAGTAAGTAAAATTATCAAAAGATTTATATATTAGTTATGCATTATAATGCAATATGGTGAGGCCAAGGAAGGTAAGGATAGTGAATTTTGAGCCAGGTGTAACATATTTCAAACCTAGAGCTGTTCCATTAAATCAGCTTAAAGAGGTTGAATTAACAATTGACGAATTAGAAACACTCAGGCTCAGCAACATTCAAAAACTAAGCCAGCAGGATGCAGCTGAAAAGATGGATATACACCAATCAACTTTTCAGAGAACGCTGGCAAGAGCTAATGAAAAGGTTAGTGATGCTCTTGTTAATGGCAAAGCCATAAAAATCAAGGGGGGGGATTATACAATGCCAGGAAAAGATGGAACAGGTCCTGCAGGAGCTGGACAAGGAAGAGGTATGGGATACGGCGGCCCAGGTTTATGCAGATGCCCAAAATGCGGAAATGAGCAGCAGCATGTAAGAGGAAAGCCATGCATAGAGATAAAATGCGCAAAGTGCGGCGCAATGATGGTAAGAGGAGATTAAATTTAAAAAAAGAGGTGAAAAAATGCCAGGATATGACAGAAGAGGACCAGCAGGGCAGGGCCCAATGACTGGAGGAGGAAGAGGATACTGCGCAGGTGGTAGACCAGATGCCAATGACTCATTAGGCTATGGACAAGGAAGAGGGGGAATGCCAAGAGGACAAGGACCAAGAGGACAAGGAAGAGGACGCGGTAGAAGAGCATATCAGGACAGTATGCAATCTCAAGGAGTTGGTATCGATAAAAATCTCTCAACACCCCCTCCAAATAATAATGCTATAGCTAGAATAGCAGGAGCCCTTGAAAAGCTGGTTGAAAAATTGGGTAAAGGAGATTTAAAAAAAGAATAGTATGTAGAAAGTTAGATGTCATGGAGCACAAGCATCTTCAAAACTTGGGATGAGTTATTAGAAGGCTCTGCGTCCCCGTAAGGGACAACCCCCAGCGACGAGCAGAATAAGGAAAAGGATTAAGTTTTGACTGATGATGCTGGTGCTCCTTGAATAGCAGACTTTCTACATACAAAGAATAAATCATTTTAAATATTTGGGAGGTAAACAAAATGAAAATTGTGATAAGTTCAGATGACACTTCAATAGAAAGCAATGTAGATCAGAGATTTGGCAGGTGCAAGTATTTTGTGATTGTGGATATTGAAAACAATAAGATAACCAATGTCGAATCAGTAGCAAATGAAGGTTATTCAGAAGGGCATGGCGCTGGAATAAAAGCTGCTCAACAGGTTGGGAACTTAAAGCCAGATAAGATTCTTACAGGAAATATAGGACCTAATGCATTAAATGTTCTGGAACAGCTTAATATCGAAGTATATCAAGGCAGTGGAAGAATACAGGATGCAATCCATAAACTGCAGGAAGGCAAACTTGAAAAACTCTCTCAGAATGTCAATGAGATTCCTAGACAGCAGCAGGAAGAGCAGGGTGGTGAAGATGATATAATGAAAGAAAATAAAAAGATATTCATGCCCTTGCTAAATGATAATGGGGAAGATTCAGAGATCTCAGAACATTTTGGGCATGCTCCTTTTTTTGGACTGTATGACACAAAAGAAAGAAGATTAACAATTATACAAAATACATTAGACCACTCTGATCCAAACAAATCTCCAGTTGACCAAATAACAGAAGCTTTCAACCCTGCTATTGTATTTACAAAAGGAATAGGCAGCAGGGCAATAGAGCTATTTAATGAAAAAGAGATTTGCCTTAAGACAGGGGATTACAAGACTGCAAAAGAAGTAATAAATAATCTTAACAATCTGGAGGATATAGCTGGAAGCTGCGGCCATTAAATTCTATCAAGATTTTTATTACTTTACTGGATTCAATATCTCGCAGCTTTGCTACGTTTCGATTGGCTCCTGTAAAGTTTAAAAATACCACACAGCTTGCGGTGAGGGGGATTTTTATTAAAAATGAAAATAGCAATCACAGGAGGAAAAGGAGGTACAGGAAAATCTACTATAGCGACTGCTTTAGCTGTTGAGCTTGGAAAAAGATATAATATATTACTTGTTGATATGGACGCTGATTGCCCAAATGACCATCTTATTCTTAACATTAACAGGAAACTTATCCATAATGTTGAGCAAAGGATCCCAGAGGTGAATCTTGGCAAGTGCATAAAATGCGGAGCATGCGGAACTGCCTGCAAAACAAATGCAATTGTGTCAATAAAAGGCTCAAATCCTATATTCATGCCTTCACAATGCAATGGCTGCGGGGCATGCACAATAAAATGCCCTGTCAATGCAATTGGATGGAACAAAAAGGAAATAGGATACATATACTCTGGAGAAAATTATGGTGTTAGCCTGCTTTCAGGAGAACTTAAGGTTAATGAATCTCTATCTGAGATGGTCGTAAACAACATGAAAAAAGCAATTGAAGAAAAAAAGAAGAATTACGACTTTATTATATGCGATACTGCCGCAGGAACTCACTGTGATGTCATTTCAGCGCTGGAGGATTGTGATTTTGTTTTTGCAGTTACTGAACCTACACCATTAGGAGCTCATGATTTAGAATTAATCTTAAGATTATTGAATAAACTAAAGATTCCTACAAATATTATATTAAACATAGCTGATATTGGCAATAAGAAGATAATAGAAGATATTTCCAAAAAATATAAAGCAAAAATAATTGCTGAACTAGCCTATGATAAAAAGATTCTTGAAGCATATTCAAAAGGGCTGCCTATTAAGAATCAAGAAATAAATAAGCTTGCGGATTATGTTGCAGGGATGGTTCCCAGATGAAAAAAATAACAATACTTTCAGGAAAAGGAGGCGTGGGCAAGAGCAGTATCACTGCGTCATTAGCTGTGGCTCTTTCAGGCCAATATAATATAATATGCGCAGATTGCGATGTTGATGCTGCAAATCTTGCGCTGGCATTTGGATTAAAAGAAAAAGATTTTGAGAAGTGGGAAATGATTACAACAAACCAGAAAGTAAGATTTGATATGGATAAATGCACTTCATGCAGAAAATGTTTTGAATCATGTTATTTTAATGCAATCTTATGGGAGAATAACAAGCCTGAATTAAAAGAGTTTGGCTGTGAAGGATGCGGAGTATGCCAGATTGTCTGTCCGGAGGATGCGATAACACTAGTTGATGTATTCAATGCTAAAGTAGGGTTTGGCATGACAAAAAATGGATTCAAGGTTGTTTCTGGGCAGCTAGGGATAGGAAAGTCAGGATCAGGAAAAGTTGTATCTGTTGTTAAATCACTTGCTGAAAAAGAAGGTCAGGGCGCAGAAATAATGCTCATTGATTCTGCTGCAGGGATAGGCTGCCCGGTAATTGCATCAGTCACAGGAAGTGATTATGTGATTGTAGTTACTGAACCTACACCAGCAGGTTTTTCAGACATGAAAAGAGCATTATCAATAGTAAGGCATTTCAATATCCCTCACAGCATAATAATAAACAAATATGACATCAATAAAAAGCTTGCTATGAAAATCAAAGAGTTTGCAAAAAATAAAAAGATTAAAATACTAACTAAAATACCTTATGATAAAAGCTTTGTTGATGCTCTTGTCAATTTTATACCTGTAATAATATGGAATCCAAAAATGGAAACAATATTCAATGAAATAATAGAACAGTTAAAAGGTGAGATTTTATGAAGAAAATATCAATCATTGTATTTGTGGTATTATGCGCTTTCTTAATCAGCAGCATCGCATCTGCGCAGGAAGACAAAACAATCCATCTTTATATGTTCTATGGCCAGGGATGTTCACATTGCGAAAGACTTCACAGCTTTCTGGCAGAGATACAGGACGAATATCCTACACTAAATATACATGAATATGAGATATATTCTGACCAGGAGAACAGGGAGTTGTTCCAGAGTATGGCAGATTCATTCGATACAGAGATAAAGGGTGTGCCCACAGTTTTTATCGACGACAAAGTAATTGCAGGATTCAGTTCAGCGCTTGGAAAATCAATTGAGACTGAGATACAGAGATGTCTGTTAGTTGATTGTGGTGATCCAATAGAAAAAACAAGAACTGAAGAAACTGTTATGATTGAAGGTGAAAGCTCTCCGTTTGAATCACCTGAAAAGACAAAGATAAAGCAAAGCATTACATTCCCTGCAGTGATATCTGCAGCAGCTGTCGATGCAATCAATCCCTGCGCGTTCGCAGTCCTCATCATACTACTTACAACAATACTTGCCTCAGGAATAAAAAAAAGGGCATTGCTTGCAGGCCTGGCTTTCACAGCATCCATATACATTTCATACTTCTTAATGGGCCTTGGATTATATTCAGCAATACAGGCAGCAGGACTTACGCGAATGTTCTACTCAATTGTCGCTGTGCTTGCCATATTTGTGGGCCTGTTCAACCTCAAGGATTATCTGTGGTATGGCAGATGGTTTGTGATGGAAGTCCCTATGTCATGGAGACCAAAGCTGAAAGCACTGCTAAAAGATATCACTTCTGTGCCAGGAGCATTTTTGATAGGATTTGTGATAAGCCTTTTCCTGCTCCCCTGCACATCAGGGCCGTATATAGTCATCCTTGGCTTATTGGCTGAGACAACAACAAAGAATGCTGCGCTATTACTGCTTGTGCTTTACAATTTCATATTCATACTACCTATGCTTATGATAACTTTTGCAGTATATTTTGGATTCACAACTACAGAAAAAGCTGAAGAATGGAGAAAGAAGAAACTTAAGGTGCTTCATCTTATCGCAGGAATCATAATTCTGCTGTTGGGCATAGGCATGCTGATAGCGATGCGGTTAGGAATGATATAAAGAATATATTAAACAATTTTTTTTAATTTCCTAAGAAGAGTTTTTTCTTTCCTCCACAGATGCCTGAATATTCTCTCATAAGCTCTTGTGAATTTATATATCTGCAGAAAATAGTATTCCTCAGTTATTTTGAATTTTTGCTTTTCATTTGATACTGTCAGATCTTTTAGCGCAGGATTGATTTTAGATTTCATCAATCTCATAAGAGAGATGAATCCTGAATGCAGGGCTTTTAATTCATCTTTGTGAAGCCTGACTGCTTGCTTCTCAATATCCTCTTCCCATTCTGTATCCTGCTTTACTGCCCTCCAGCTCTTGTGTTCTACATCTTTCTCTAACACATCTAACAAGGCCTTTTCTTCATGGTAAATTCTCAGACCTTGTAATTCACCTGTTCGCACCAGCTCCCTGATCTCAATCAGACTAACTGAGATTTCAGACGTTAATTTATGCAGTTTGCTGTTTTTAGGCAGCCTCTCATCAAGATGCTGGAATATATAATCCCAGGAGTATAGCTTATCTACCAGATTATGTTCTTCTGTCACAATCTGCTGCTCAGTGTCAATAAAAGACCTAAGCTCCTCTACAGCCATGTCAGCAAATTCCTCAAACTCATATCCTTCAGCCATAACATTTATTGAGAAATTGCAACTATAAAAAACTATCCACAGATAATTGATTTTACTTTCCATATAAGTTGCTGATATTCAGGATTAGCTGGATACCCTCTAGCAGTAGTAAAAGCTAGAAACATTTATATATGACAAATAATTCTTATTGTCTTCAGAAAGGGATTATCATGCAAAACAAACTAAAAATATTTTTTCATGAGCCAACGGCTGCTGCAATCAAAAACTACAAGTCTGTCATAAATATATCTGAAGATTTTATTGATCATATACTGGATCTTTCTGATAATGAAGCTGCAATAATAGAACGCAACCTTATCCCAGAAGGATTTAGCAGCCCACGAAAATTTATAAAACACGGTAAAGAAGTTAAACCAAAGCGCTATACATCTTTAGAGCAGGCAGTTAAAGCCAGAAGAACACCAGTCCAGTTAAGAGAAGAAGCATTCAATAAAATCCAGAACAATGCATATTGTGGATATTCTTTCAATCCGTTTATGGCACCAGATAAAAGGATACGAAAGGTATCATTGGTTGAATGCCTGGAAGGTGCAAGAATCTACGGCTATGCAAACCAGCAAATAGAAGGAAAGCCTTCTATATCTGTGGTGAAATCATATAAAGATTCAAGCGGAGTCGAAAAAGACGGAGCTGATATTATAGTCAAAGTGCCTTCAAGAACAAAAAGAAAGTCAAGGTATAATATAAAATTCATGTCTGTGCCAGTTGCAGATTCAAGGATGAAATGGGGAATTGCTTATGGTATTTCAACTGACCACAACTGCATGCATAAGAAGTATCTGATAAGGTTCAAGCACAAAAATGACAAAGAAACATCAAGGCAGCTCAATTTCTGTTCTCATGAAATTGCAGGGTATCTGGGGATAATTGACCACTATTACAATAAGCATAAGAATATTATACCTCTTCAGATGAGCCAGTTTGCAATTCCTACGCAGGAGACTGTTGATTTTTACAAGAAGCTTTGCAATAACTGCCTGATTGAGACAGACAAACAGGCAAGAAAGCTGAATGCAGCAGAAAAAGAGATACTTCTATGGGGGCTTGTATACAAGCTGGGACATGACAGCACATTCTATGCAGCAGAAAAAGTAAAGAATTACAACTGGAACAGTCAGCTCTAAAAAGTTAGGTAAAAGATATTCATTAGGTTATACAAATCTTTAAATAACAACTTCAAATATCATTTATTCATGCATAAGCAGAACAGGATAGGGTTTCATGCCCGCAACTGGGCTGAGCTTGAAAGGGTAGTGAACATTGAAGGAGTCAGCCTTGTAGAGCTGAAGCCTGATAAGTTAAGGGAGAGGGATAATATTGAGATGTATTTCTATGATGGCAAAAGCTTTGTCATAAATGAACCTGTTGTAAAAGAGATTAAGGCTATGTGTGATGAAAAAGGCCTGAGCGCTCAGATACATTTACCATTTGAAAAAAGACATGATGATTCTGAAGAGCAGGGATTATGCCAGGCAGACAGGTCGCATCATGATATAATAATCGCAAGGTATGAGATGTTCGGCAGATTATTAGATGAGTATGGTATTGGATCTGTTCTCACAACGCATCCACCTGCTTTCGGGTTTGATGGCAAACAGTTATGGAATGAACAGCAAGCTCTTGAGGCAGGAATAGAGTTGTATGCAAAAGTTGATATGCTTATAAAAGAAAAGGGATACAGGTTCAGGTTTGGGATAGAGAACATGGTGCTGCCAAAAAAATTAGGCACAAGCAATATAGGATACAAACCAGAACATATAGACAAGTTGATAGACAGCACTTCTGAGATAGGCATAACTGTTGACTCAGGCCACAGAAGGCTTAATGATGAGATGTCAGTGGCAAAGCTGTTTAGCTATGGTAATGTTGTGAATGTTCATTTTCATTCTAATGCTGGAATCCCCTCAGAAGTTGATTACAATGATGATGAGCATGTACTTGCAACGAGAAATAACCTGCCTTATTACAATAGATATATCAAAAGCTTCCGCAGGTTCAGGATGCCTATTGTGCTTGAGATAGACAAGTTAGATCAGTTTAGTGATGAAGAACTAGGCAGGTATGTGATGGATTTGAGGAAGGAAATAGATTGAATATAATAAGTCTACTATCCTTAGAGCAGTAGCATCATCAGGTCAAAACTCTTTCTTATTCAAACTTCCTGCTCGTCGCGGGGGGAACCTCTGAGGCAAAGCCGAGCGAGGTGCCAGAAATTGTGAAACAATTTCTCAGCAGCCCCATACGGGGACGCAGAGCTATCCAAAAATACATAATGAGTTTTGAAGATGCTACTGCTCTTTTATATACGACTTATTATGTACAATAAATCCCACAAATATTCTTTACCTTTAAAAACTATACAAAAGCTTTAAATACAACCCTCAGTATTTAAAATGTGGGGGGATTGCAATCGATTTAGATTCTGAATGGAAAAATAAAGTCCGGGATGAGCTTAAAAAGCTTGAATTTGAGGAAAAAGTGGATTTTGAGAAGATTCCTGCAGTTATCAGGCGCTGTCCAAGATGCCAGTCGCTTTCTCTTGAATATGACCCTCAAACAGGGAGGATTTATTGCACAAAATGTGGATTTGAAGAGTATATTCCCAAGATAAGTTAAAAAATAGAGTAAAAATGGAAAACAGTAAAGAATTCAGTGCAAGGTTCAGGCTTGTAGGAAACAATATTCAGGTACATATGCATACAAAGAACGTAAATCCGCAGGAAGCTTTGGGCCTGCTTGATATGGCAAAAGACCAAATTCTCGGCAACTTAAGGAAAGGAAGGCAGGAAGTCTTCAGCTCAGTCTCAAAGCCTGATAAAAATGACAATAAAGAGGTGAAAGATTAACCAAATCAGAAAGGTTAATTCTATAAAAATGGCTATACATAAAGAACAGAGAGTAGGAATATTTGTAGATGTACAGAACATGTACTACTCAGCAAAGCAGCTGTATAACGCTAAAGTAAATTTTAATGCTATACTGAAAGAAGGAGTTGCAGGAAGAAAGCTGATAAGGGCAATGGCTTATGTGATAAGCGCAGATATAGGTGAAGAAAAACATTTCTTTGATGCTCTCTCAAACATAGGATTTGATATAAGGGTAAAGAATCTCCAGATATTTTTCGGAGGAGCAAAGAAAGGAGACTGGGATGTAGGATTAGCTATGGATGTTATAAGGATGGCAGGCAAGCTTGATACAATTGTTCTTGTCAGCGGTGACGGCGACTTTAAGGATATGCTTGAATATGTAAAAGCAGTAGGATGCAGGGCAGAGGTCATTGCATTCGGCAAGACAACATCATCAAGACTCAAGGAAGAGACTGATCTTTTTATAGACATGGACAAGCAGCTAAGGAAATTCCTGATAAGAACTCCTTTGAAGAGGCAGGTAAGGAAAAGCGTAAGCCAGACCAAGCCAACAGGTCCTGCAAAGAAATCCAGGCAGACTTCAGTTGCAAAAAGCGCGCGAGTATCAAAGCCAACTGCTGCAGCAAAAACAGACTCAGCAAAGACAGAACCAACAAAAAAGGCTCCAGTAATATCAAAGAATCCTATTGTAAAGATAGAAATGCCCAAATGATAGAGTAGAATCATGCAATAGAATAAAAAATCCCAATCGCAGCAGAGCTGTGGGGTATTTTTTAAGCCTCAGAATTGGGTCAAAAGTCACAGCAGAGCTGTGGGGTATGAGATCCAATTTGAGCAATCAAGTACAAGAATTTAGTGCCGTCGCTATACTTTAAGAGCATTGTAAATATTTATACAATCCCACCATACCAACAAAAAAAGAGGCCTGATAATTAATATAGACCAGTAAAGGCTTTTCAAATGTACAAGATACTAAAAAAGCAAAAGATCGGGCAGGGCATATATGAACTGCGCATAGAAGCAAAGCATATTGTAAAATACGCAAAACCAGGCAATTTTATAATTCTTAGAAAAAATGAGACTGGAGAGCGGGCTCCTTTCACAATAGCAAACCTTGACAATAAAAGTATAACAATATTATTCAATGTTGTAGGAAAGACAACTGCAGACCTTGCAAAACTCAAAAAAGGAGATAGTATAAAAGATGTTGCAGGACCTCTCGGCAATCCATCTGAAATAGGAGAATTCGGTACAGTATGCATAGTCTCAGGAGGTACAGGATGCGCTTCTGCATATCTGCTCTCAAAGGCATTGAAAGAGAAACGTAATAAAGTGATAAATATATTAGGAGCAAAGTCAAAAGACCAGATCATATGGGAAGACAAATTCAGCAATATCAGTGACAGGCTTATTGTATGCACTGATGATGGCAGCAAAGGCATGCATTGTCTTGTTACAAAACCTCTTGAGAAGCTGTTAAAAAAACAGTATTTCAACAGGGTAATAGCAATAGGACCTCCAGTCATGATGAAAGAGGTTGCAAGGCTTACATACCAAAGGGCAAGGACATTTGTGCATCTTGCTCCGATAATGGTCGATGGGATAGGGATGTGCGGGGGATGCCGTGTAAAGGTAGGCAATGAGACAAAATTTGCATGCGTGGATGGACCTGAGTTTGACGCGCATGAAGTGGATTTTGATTCAATTATATACAGGAACTCAAGATATTTTGATGAGGAGCAGGAGTCACATGAGAAGCATCATGGAAGCTGCATAACAAAAGCTGCTACAAAGAAAAAAACACCTGTCAAGCAAAAAAGCAAAAAAACAATAAGCAAGAAAAAAGCAGCAAATAAGAAAGATATAGCAAGCAGAAAGAAAAAGAAAACAATAAATAAGAAACCAGTGAAAAAGAAGACAGCAAGGAAAACAAAAAAATAGATGAACAGGAGAATCAAAAAATGGATGAAGAAGAAATAAACTTCTGCCCTTACTGCGATGCTGCGCAGCACAAGATAATGCTGTGCAGAAGTGACACATACTTCTGTAAAGAGTGCAACCGTTTTTTCAGCCTGAGCCTGATGAAACTCAAGTGCTCCAAATGCAGGAAAACCAACATCACAAAATCAGATTTTCCTGCTGCTTCAGGAGAGCCTATATTTCACTGCAGGGACTGCAAGAATATGTCTCCAGCTTCTGAATTTTTCAGGGAGAACAATCTAATATGAGAATCCCTATGCCTATAAGGAAGGAAAAAGAACGCATACTGGATTTCAAGGAAGTCAATATTGGATATTCTCTTAATGAAGCTGTAGCTGAAGCTTCAAGATGCCTACAGTGCAAGAATCCAGAATGTATTGAAGGATGTCCTATAGGCGTAGATATACCTGGTTTCATAAAATGCATAAAGAACAAGAACATAAAAGGAGCTGCGCAGATTATAAGGAAAATGAACAACTTGTTAGGAGTATGCGGAAGGGTATGCCCCCAGGAAAGGCTATGCGAAGAAAAGTGTATTCTTGCAAAGAAAGGCGAAGCTGTAGCAATAGGACACCTTGCGCGCTTTACATCTGACAATGAGGATAATATATTTATACTTCCTAACAAGATACCAAAGAATCAGAAACAAAAAAAGGCGAAGAGACTTCACAAAAATGCAGCGATTGTAGGAAGCGGGCCTTCAGGCCTTGCATGCGCTGCTGATCTCGCAGGCATGGGTTATGATGTTACAGTATATGAGGCTCTGCATGAGCCTGGAGGCGTGCTTAGATACGGCATTCCTGAATTCAGGCTTCCAAAAAAGATAGTCAATGATGAAATAGAAAAAATCAGGAAGATGGGAGTGGGATTTCTTGTGAATCATGTCATAGGAAAGACCTTTACTATCGATGACCTGCAGAAAGAATACGATGCTGTATTCATCGGGACTGGAGCAGGCCTTCCAAATCTGCCCAGCATACAAGGAGAGCATCTTAATGGGGTCATTACAGCAAATGAATTCCTTACAAGGATAAACCTAATGAAAGCATATAGCCCTGATTATGATACCCCTGTCAAAAAGGCAAAACAAGTCATTGTTGTGGGTGGTGGAAATACTGCTGTTGATTCTGCAAGGGCTGCAAAAAGGCTTGGGTCAGATGTCACAATAGTCTATAGAAGATCATTTGCAGAGATGCCTGCTCGCATGGAAGAGATTAAGCATGCAAAAGAAGAAGGTATTAATTTCATATTCCTTACACAGCCGACAAGGATAATAGGCAGAAAGAAAGTCCAAGGGATAGAGCTGATCCAGATGATGCTTGAAGGTCAGGACAGCTCTGGCAGGATGAAGCCTGTACCTATAGAGAACACTGAATTTGAGATGGGGTGTAACCAGGTGATATTTGCAATAGGCCAGGGACCTAATCCAATGATGGCAAAGACAACAAAGATATCGCACAGGATGGACAAGAGCATAGTTGTGGACAGTAAGCTCAGAACAAGCAAGACAAGGGTTTTTGCAGGTGGAGACATAATCGGAGGAGATGCTACAGTGATTAGAGCCATAAGAGACGGCAAGATTGCAGCCCTGCATATTGATGAGATGCTGAGAGAGAAGTAATGGTTATAGAAATCAATTATCAAACATGAATATACATTCTCTGTCTTCTTTTAGACTGCAACGAATCTATTCATCCTCATCAATAAAGATCTCTTCATCATACTGCGGAGGCTTTTTCTCTTTAAGGAATTTTTTAAGCTTCTTTGCATTATCTTCAACTTTCTGGAGGTAACTCAGGTCTCCAAATTGCATGGATGCGCATTCCTCACAATAATATTCGCTCGAGTTTTTGATGAAGAATTCAGCTTCTCCTCCGCATAGTACGCATTTCTTTGCCATGATTAAGAATGGTTTTGGTTGAAAATATTAAGGAAGGTTGTAACCTACCCACTCACAACCTTAAAATCCTTAAAATCAATATTGAGGATTATCATTTAAATAGTTTACTATTTTTTAGGAGGAGAAAGGTATACTGGGTTATGTTTTGTTGAGTATTAGATTGCAGGAGAATATCAGTGATTGGGTGTAGTCACTTAAAAGGGACTAAAGAATAGAAACATTTAAATAGTACTTAGTATTTCATAGTTATATAGGAGGTGTTATAATGACAATTCAAGAATTGATACAAAACCCAGTAATAGCAACTTATATACCCCAAACACTTGAGATGTATTTGAAAGATAGAAATATTGAATATATTGGGAATGATGTTCTAAAAGAGTCTGTATTAAAGAGCGCTTCATTCTGTGGATTTTTTGCAGGAATGCATAAAGAATTGTCACAGATTTCGGGGCCTTTACCTAAGATTCAAGGCGTGAGATTTAACGGTCATAGAGAATATAATGATTATGTAGACCGCTTTAATGAAGGATATATGCAGGCCATAATGTTATTGGCAAAAAACAAAGCTGACAAATAACAAAAATTTGACAATTTATTGATAGCAAATCCTATTCCCACCATAAATGGTGGGGTATTACGGATTTGTATTATAGATTATCAAATTTTTGGAATCCAAAATTTCGCACTAAAGTGAGGGGGTATTAAACCCCAATAAAATTTCTTACAAAATTTTCGATAAATTTTTCTTTTTTTGGCACATTTAAATTCCTGATAAGAATAGTAAGTAAAAAGTCTGCTACTCAAGGAGCACCAGCATCATCAGGTCAAAACTCCATTGATTTTCCCTCCTGCTCGTCGCGAGGGGTCGCCCCATTCGGGAACGCAGAGCCCTTTAAAAACACATCTAGAGTAGTTGGAGAGCAAAGCTCTCTAACTTCTTAATGAGCTACGCTCATCAAGATTTGAAGATGCTTGTGCTCCGTTACACGAAAAAAAGCAGAAAGCCTTGCCCTTTAAGGCGAGGATGAATGCTATTGCATTTTTGCTTTCTGCTTTTTTTGTGTCCTAGAAATCCTTCTCGAAAATCCGGCGCAAGCCCAGTCCTTTAGAGCTGGGTAATTAGGATTTCCATGATATCTAACTTTTTACTTACTAAGAATAGATAATAAAATAAATCACCCCATATTTCTGGTTAATATGATATACGAACCAGCAGAAGATTCATTCTTCTTGAAAAAGCATATAAAAGATTATGCTAAAGATAAAAGGCTTGTGCTTGACATTGGCACAGGTTCAGGGATACTTGCAGTTGAAGCTTCAGGATATGCTGATAAAGTGATTGCTGTTGACATAAATCCTGATGCTATTCAATACTGCTGTGATAATGTAAAGAATAGCAATATCGAATTCAGGCAGTCTGATCTTTTCTCAGCCATTAAAGGCAATGAAATATTTGACATGATAATATTCAATCCGCCATATCTCCCGCTTGATGAGGAAGAGCCTGAGGACAGCAGGCTTGCTACTACAGGGGGGAAAAAAGGCTATGAAGTGATTGAAAGGTTCCTGTCTGAAGCTGGGAATCATCTTTCTGAAGAAGGCATAATATTGCTGCTATTCTCGTCGCTTACAGGAGTTAATAATATCAACAGGCTAATCCTTAATAATAATCTCATCTACAAAGAGATAGACAGGCAGCACATATTTTTTGAAGATATAATCATTTATTCTATTAGAAAAAATCAGTAAATACTAAATACTTTAGGAGCGCAACGAAAGATATTTATATTCTTTCTTTTAAAAAACTCACATGAAGTCAAGAAACATAATAATCATCACAATTGTGTTAATGATTTTGCTGCTGTTATTAGTTCTAAGAACAGAACGTCGTGAAATAAGGGAAGAAGATTCACTTAGAAACGGAATTTATGAGAATGAAATGGTCATAGGATCTTCTTCTGCATTGACAGGACATGCTGGCTATCTTGGCACCCAAACACTTCACGGAGCTCTTGCTTATATTAATTATATCAATGAAAATGGCGGTGTACATGGCAGGAACATCACACTGATAAGTTATGATGACCAGTATGATCCTCCACAGACAGTATATAACACGCAGAAGCTTATCATTGAGGATAATGTTTTCCTGCTCTTTAATTATGTTGGTACCCCTACATCTGTCAAAGTAATAAAGATGGTGGAAGAGGCAAGAATACCTTTAATTGGATTGTTTACAGGCGCGCATGCTCTCCGTGAACCTTTAAGCAGATACATAATCAATATCAGAGCCTCGTACTATCAGGAAACAGAAAAGATTATTGATTATATGATTAATGAACTTGGAATTAAGGATATAGCAGTCTTTTACCAGTATGATGCATATGGTTTTGATGGATTAAGGGGTGTTGATATTGCTTTGAACAAATACGGACTGCATAGTGTTGCGACAGGAAGCTATTTAAGAGGGACATTATCTATTGAAAATGCGCTGGAGAAAATCAAAAATTCAGGAGCTGAAGCAGTGGTAATGATAGGAACTTACAACCCCCTTGCAAAATTTGTAAAGCTGGCAAGAAGCAGGGGATTTGATCCATATTTTCACAGTGTTTCTTTTGTAGGTCCCTATGAATTTGCAGCAGGATTAGGAAACGAAACAGATAAAGTTTTTGTTACACAGGTTGTGCCACCATATATTGAAAAGAAAAATTTTCCTGTGCTGGATGAATATGAGCAATTGTTGAGCAAATATTATCCGGATGATATGCCTAATTTTGTAAGCCTTGAGGGATTCATAAATGCCAAGGTTCTTGTAGAGGGCCTAAGGCGTGCAGGAGGAGATATTGACAGGAGAAAATTTATAGATGCGTTAGAAAGCATTGAATCATTTGACATAGGCATCCCAGATTCGCTAGTCACTTTCAGCAAAACAGACCATCAGGGGATGGATAATGTTTTTATTACAGAGATTGAAGAAGGAAAATTTGTATTAACTAAGCAAGTTAAATAAGACCATGAAAAACATAAAAAAGATAAAAGCAAAATTTATTACCCTTCCTTTAAGGAGAAAGATAATTATATCCATTATGCTAGTCGCTGTCCTGCTTATCTTCATTGCCTGGATATCTATGGAATTTATAATATCCCATAATTTGATTAATGAGATAAATAATGCAAAACTGGCAAATGCAAAGGACATTGCTGAGAGAAGCCGCGACTTCATACTTACAAAAGACGCTGCAAAGCTTACTGAGCTGTATTTTGATGAAAAAGAGCAGAAGGAGGACATTGCATATATTGTATTTTATGATGAAAAAGGAAAAATAGTTGCCCATAATCTGCTAGATTCCAAAAAAGAAGATCTTCATCGTCATGTATGGACAGATAAAAGCAGTAGGTCGTCCATAATATCGTTTAGGAGATTCATGGACAAGCCAGTGTGGGCTATTGATATTCCAATAATCGAAGAAAATGTTTATATAGGTACATTATGCATCGGCTTCTATAAAGAGTATATTGACGTTGTATTAAACAGAATAAGATTGCTTGCTATTGGCCTTTTGTGTATAGGGGCCATCATCACTTTTTTCCTGTCATTGTTTTTGACAAGGATAATTGTAGAGCCTATCGAGAAGATAGCAGAGACTGCAAGAAAGATTGGAAAAGGAGAACTTAAAATAAGAATTAAAGCCCAGACAAAAGACGAAATAGGAATGCTCGCTGAAGAATTTAATAATATGGCAAAAAACCTGCAGGAAAGAGACAGAAAGCTTACAGAATCAGCAAAAGAGATTAAGATATCATCAAAAAAGCTGAGTAATCGAGTTGATGAACTCGAAAGATTCCATAGATTGATTGTAGGAAGAGAGATTAAGATGATTGAGTTGAAGAAGGAGATAAAAAGACTTAAATCAAAGCGGGAGAATGAGTGATTTCTTAAATACAAATATATCCACAGCATCTTTTTTGAGGATATTTTGGCTTATCTGATTAAAAAGGAAACGAAATCTTAATAAACTTCTAGAATAAACATTCATATAATGCCCAAAAAACAATCAGATATCTTACAAGACCCGAGGATTATCGATATAATAACAAATAATGTCCAATCAAGCTTGTTTCTCATGGACAACAAGGCCAGGATTATATGGGCAAACAAAAAATTAAGGAAATGGTTTGGACCTCTCAAAGGAATAATTGGAAAACCCTGTTCATATTTCATCGAGAACCATAAGAAAAGGCACTGCGCGTGCATGAGAACCTTAAAGACAAAAAAGTTTGAAACAGGGACAGCGCACGGTGCCACTCAAGGCACAGAAAACATCTTCTTTGAATCATTCAGCACACCAATATTTGACAGGAAAGGCCGCATGGCCTATATGATGGGAGAGATAAAGGATATTACTCATAGAAAAAAAGCTGAGGATGAAATCAAGAAGCAAAAGCAAAAAGCAGAAAAATACCTTGATCTTGCAGGCTCTATCATTGTTGCGCTTGATTCTGCTGGCAGAATAATTCTATTGAATAAGAAAGGCTATGAGATTCTTGGATATAAAAAAGGGAAGCTTATAGGAGAAAGATGGATTGATACATGCATACCTCAAAAGAATAGGGCGGATGTGAGAAAAATATTCAATAAGATCATGCAGGGAGACCTAAGGATAGTAGAACATTTCGAGAATCCTGTAATCACAAAACAAAGGGATAGAAGGATAATTAGCTGGCATAATTCAGTATTGAAGGATGATAAAGGAGATATAATAGGGACATTAAGCTCTGGCGATGATATTACTGACAAGAAAAAGGCAGAAGAAGAACTCAAGGCAAATGAAACAAGATTTAGGTTATTATATGAGAATGCACCACTTGGCTACCAGTCTCTTGATAAAGATGGCAGAATCATAGAATTAAACAAGACATGGCTGGAAATGCTTGGCTATTCTAAAGATAAAGTAATTGGAAAGCCATTTAGTGATTTTATCACACCATCTTATAAAAAAGGATTTTCTGCATTTAAAAAAAGAGGATGGATGAAAAATTCGGAATATGAAATGATAAGAAAAGACAGAACCCGCATACTTGTCTCAATTGATGGAAGGGTTGCTTATGACGAAAAAGGGCAATTTTTAAGGACTCATTGCATAATCCATGAAATCACTAAGCGCAAGGAAGCTGAAGCTAAAGTAAAGAAGTATGCAGAAGAGCTCGAGGATATGGTAAAGAAAAGGACAAGAGAGCTTGACGGAACAAACCAGAAGTTAAGAGAAAGGATAGATGATCTTGAAAGATTCCATAATATTGTAGTTGGGAGAGAATTGAAGATGATTGAATTGAAGAAGGAGATAAAAAGACTTAAATCAAGGCGAAAATGAGATTCAA
>DAOVBM010000075.1 GCA_030670545.1 Candidatus Woesearchaeota archaeon | reverse complement strand
TGAGGGATTGTATTATAAAGGCTAGATCCATATGTTGCTTTTTCCACAAAGTTTTCTGTACTAAATTTTTCCATTCCCAAATATTCTTTGGCAATTACAGTAGCAATATCTGTAATTTTTGAGGGGATTTGCAACACATTTGGATAAAGTGTGTCAACTATCTTCTCAGCGGCTGCATATACTACTGGATTTTGCGTCCTCATTGATAAATAATCAAATTTTCCAGCTGATAATGCGCATTTATTTATCTTGGAAAATAGACCATTCTTCTGATAATCACTTTTTATAGCAATCCCATGAAGATAAAGCACATTATTTCCTTGTACATTAATTGTATCATAAGCTGCAAACCATACTGATTTTCCATTTTTTTCTATAAGGTTTTCTATAAGGTAAAGCACATCAACATTAAAGACATGATCAGCTACATCATCCCTGCTCATATCACTTCCAAAACTGTCTCTTGCTATTGCAGTAAGATTATTCAACAATGTTTCCTTCTCTCTTCCCAAAATTTGTTTATTGGGATTATAAACAACATTTATTTTCATTTTTAAATTACCTCCATAGCTCTCGCTATCTCTGATTATTCCATTTACAGGTGTACTTAAATGAGAATTAACATCAACTCGTGATGCATTTTGGTGCTCTCATTTTTGTTTTCACCTAACCTATTGTATGTGGGTTGTTTTTAAAATGCCTTTCTCCTGAATCTCCAGCAGATTTCCGGCTGGATTGGAAGATTTTATTGTGCTTCCGTAAATCTTCCGAGATTTTATTGAATTTGTGTAAATCTTCCGGATTGACCGAGTGGAGGATTATTTTATCGACGATAAAACAATTTCCGAAAAATGGTGGATTTTATGCGGTTTTTGTGATGGATTTTTGGTGGATTCGGAAAAAGAGAATTTAAGCAAAAATGACCGAAACATTTATATCCCACAATAATATTTTAACTATTAATAATAATCACAGGTGAGAAAATATGGCTAAAGAAAAAAAAGATAAGAAATCAGGATCTATTGATGATGTCATGGATAAAATCCAGGGAGAGCATTCAAAAGACATAGAAACCGCATTTAAATTATATGATAAACATAATAAAGATGAAAATCAAGACAATTTATATAATAATATTTTTGCTCCTGGCACGACGCAGTTATATGAGAAATTTAATAAAGAACTAGACAATACTTTCAAAGATGACACTGCTAAAATCTTTAATAAGAAAAAGGAACTCAAGAAGGCTGCAGTCAAAGGAATAAAAGCATACTTTGAAAAGGTTCAGCCAAATATGCTCAAAACAGCGCTTGATGGGATTGAAGATATAGAAGACCAATATAGCTTGCTAATTGGGCTATACGAACATCATCAAGGGATAAATGATCAGAATAGAGGCTATTTAAAACAACAAGGCTATGTTTCACTTAGAGACTTAATTGAAGAAGAAGTAAAAGACAAAGACACAAAAGTAGGAAAAATCAAAAGAAAAATGTATGAATTAAAAGGAATGCATGCAGGACAAGGCCTAAATTCTTTGAATCAACAAGTAACTAACCGTTATTTTGCTGGATACCACCATATTGATATTGGAGAGCATGTCAAAAAGAAATGGGGATTGAAAATTGGAGAACATGTAGAATACAAACAGCAAGGATTAGCTGATTTATTAGGACTTCATAGTTCTCTAAGAGATGGAGAAAAATTAGATTATAAAAAACATGGTTTAAAATATGTAAAACCTGAAAAGAAATACAAAAAAGCAGCTTAATCCTTCTTCTTACTTTTCTTTTTCTTTACAATTTCTTTCACAAATACTCTATTGAATCCCATCATAGGCAGTATTACCAAGAACATAAATACTGCTGACCCAAAGGGATAATCTGCAATAAAAAACCTTAGTGCATAAACAACAGCAAATATTATCAAAAAATTCCACACCAAAACATTTGCTTTCTTTGCTCCAATAACAAAACTCTTCTTAAAGCCATCTAAAAATCCCTTGTCAATAAGGATGTAAGACAATGCTGCGAAATATATGAGTGCAGCATTTGCAATATAATAGATAATGCCCGCTGTTTTCATGCTTATAATAGGATTTAAAGATGTGACTGTTGAGAACACAAACCTGAGATATAAGGACAATAATATAAAGAATGCAGCTCCCCATATTGCATTAACTCCTGCAAATTTAAGCAGATACTTCCAGTAGCCTTTCTTATTAAGCACAAAGAATTTGTAATTGCTGCTTTTTATCAGGACAAATGCGATAAACAGGCTTATCACAAGCATTGTGATTATTCCTAGTGCAGCATGATAATGAGTATAAAAGGCAGGGTCCAGATCAATGTAAAGGCCGCCAGCCATGAGCTTAGACATCTCTTCAAGATGCGGAAACAGCCGGAGATATAAATAATAAAAGATTCCAAAAGACAAAACAAAAAGAGCAAAATCAGAAAGTATGCTGAATAGGAAGTTATATGGCTGCTTCTTTATTGATTTCAGTGTCTGGGTTATTTGGTTTGTGTATGTCATTTTACACTGTTATCGCTTGAGGAGTTGAGGAGTATTTTTGCGCTATAATTATCATATCTCCTTTATGCCTTTTAACCTGATTAGGGTAAGCTCTTGTATCAGGTCCTACCTTAGACTTTTCACCAGCTAAGAACTTGTTCATATTTTCTATTCCTGCATAATAAGTCATTAAGATTATATCCTCCCTAAGATATGTTATTCCATTTGTCTGACTTACATATGAATTCTGAGGAAAATTATTAGATATTTTGTCCAGATATCTTACTGAGCCATCTATTGCCTGCTTAGCATCAAAGGGATTTGCAACTCCTAAATCTCTTGCAGTTGCTGGCATCAGCTGAGCAACGCCTAATGCATTTTGAATTATTCTGTCTACTTCAACATCAGGACCTTTTTTCCACCATAAGAAACTTGATTCCTGCATCAGAATCGACAAAAATAGGACAGGATCAATGTTGTAAGACTCTGCTTTCTCTACAGCCATTTTTTGTATTTGTTGTACTGTATATGGTGTAGTTCCTGCTGGTGGACTGGTAGGGATGCCTTTAATAGTAGCAGGACTAGGAGCAATGCCAGCTTCTCCTACACTTACTTCTCTCTCCTGCTCCATCCTCTCACCTTCTTTATCTACAGCTGTAATAGTTACATTAGTATCTACTTCAAGGATTGTATAAAATCCACCCCAGAAGGATACTTCTTTTGAACTTATCTCTGTAATCTCTGTTAATGGCGCTGGTCCGTAACTAGCAGATTTTATACCTTCATTATCATAGAGTTTAAGGACTACATAAACAAGCCTTCCTTTTGGCAGTTTTCCAGTATATTCTTCAACTCTCTTATTGTCTTTATAATATTTCACTTCCTGCAGCTCAGGCGGGAAGTTCTGTGGATTTTCACTACATTTACCAAGATAACAGTATCTCATTGTTGCGCCATTGCAGTCTATAGCATCATTATATACTCCATCCAAATCACAATCACATTTTTCAGTATTCTCGCCAGGACCACACTTTGGATACTCGACACACATCCATTTATTCGCATTATCCTGGTAGCAGTATTTCTTCTTCTCATCAGTTCCGCAGTCGTAGTCAGCAGCAACAGGGTCGCAATAGCAAGGATTTGTGTTTGGATTCCTTCCTTCGTAATTAGCGCAGGCGCCTTCTCTCCTCGCAACCAGCGCCTTGCTGCTGCTTGCCCTGAATTCAAGCAGTTTTACCTGTCTTGTGCCCTCAAAATCTATAGG
>DAOVBM010000007.1 GCA_030670545.1 Candidatus Woesearchaeota archaeon | reverse complement strand
TGGGGAAATAAGACGTAAATATGCACGAGTTATAATTACTGCAACCAAAGATGACATTTTAGATGTTGATGTTGTAATTAATGAAAAAGGCTCTTTGTCTGAGCCTAATGCTGCTAAAAAACATATAACTTCCATTATTAAAGAGGGTGGTAATGTTATTAAAAGTTATGACGATGGAGCGTTTGATGTTAAGGATTTCTTTAATTTTCTTGAACAGCATAAAATTGAATCAGCAATACGAAATCGTTCAGATGCTAGTACTAAAGCTAATGGTTCTATGCGACGGAAAAAAGAGGTTTTAAAATTTAAGGAATTAGGATATGAAGCATGGGCTAAAGAAAAAGAGTATGGTATGCGATGGCCGATGACAGAAGGACATTTTTCAGGCATAAAAAGAGGATATGGTGATTGCGCAAACGGAAAAAAGATAGAAAACATACTTCTTGAATTAAAACGAAAAGTTTGGATATATGATAAAGTTAGGAAATATGGCAGAATAAAGCAATGCAATATAGTATGACAGGAGTTATAGAAGAGGGGGAGAGACTTATATTATTTATGCGACACAGCATGTTTTGCTTAAAAGACGAGGCTAAAAATTAAGATTGCAACCGAAAAGATTAAAAATAAACCCCTGTTAATCAAAGAGTTTTTGAGGGTAAAAGGGGTAAAAGGTGAACAAATTGAAACATAATTTAAAGAAAAAGATGAAAAAGACAAAGATAATATGTACATTAGGGCCAAAGACAAGCAGTAAAAGTATTATTCAAAATATGATAGAGAGTGGAATGGACTGCGTAAGGCTTAACTGTTCGCATGGCAATTATGAGGAAAAGCTTGATAAGATCAATATAGTAAGGAGATTATCTGATTCTATAGCTATAATGTTCGATACAAGAGGACCTGAAATCAGAACTGGCATTATCGAAAGCATTTATAGTGATGACAAAGAATGTGAAGGTGAAGTCTATCTGAATGATGGAGATAACATTATCCTTACAACAGAAGATGTGATTGGAACAAAGAATAGGGTATCAATCTCTTATAAGAATATAATAAAAGAAGTAAAGCCTAAGCAGAGAATATACCTTGATGACGGCCTTATAGAGCTTGAGGTAATCAAGATTAATGGAAATGATGTAATCTGCAAGGTCCTTAATGGTGAGAAGCTTGGCTCAAAGAAGACTGTGGCTTTGCCAGGGCTTGATATCTCGCTGGATTCTATTACTTCTGATGACATAAGGGATATCGAGTTTGCAATAAGATATAATCTTGATTTCCTAGCATTATCATTTGTAAAATCCAAGGATGATATCATCAAAATAAAGAATATAGTCAAAGATAGGGGTGCTAAGATTAAGGTTATTGCAAAGATAGAAACTGTTGAGGCAGTAAATAATATTGATGAGATTATTGAGGCAAGTGATGGAATAATGGTTGCAAGAGGTGACCTCGCAGTGGACATATCACCTAAGAATGTTCCAATTGTGCAAAAAGATATAGTAAAAAGATGCAATCTTGCTGCAAAGCCTGTAATCATTGCAACACAGATGCTTAATTCGATGATTAATAATCCAATGCCGACAAGAGCAGAGGTAAACGATGTCGCAAACGCCATAATTGATGGCGCAGATGCTGTGATGCTTTCAGGCGAGACTGCAAACGGTAAATATCCTCTTAAAGCATTGAAACAGATGTCAGATATTGCAAGAGCTGTTGAAGAATCTTTTTATTTTGATGCAAAAACAGAAATTAGTTGCGGGATTGATGACAACATAGCTTCGTTTATATCAAAATCTGTATATAATGCAGCAAAAAGCCTTGACCTTGGAGCAGTTATCGCAGCTACAAGTTCTGGATTTACTGCAAGGCTTATATCAAGGTTCAAGCTAAATATTCCTATTATTGCAATCACAGCATCGCTTGATACATACCGCCAGCTGGCATTGTCTTGGGGTGTCTATCCTATTCTTAGCGAATTTGCTGCAAAATCAAGGCAAATTGTCATAGACTCTATAGATCTGGCTCTTCAGAATAAATTAATAACAAAAGATGATACTGTTGTTGTAACAGCAGGGGTTCCTGTCGGGCAGATAGGCACAACAAATCTTCTTGAAATCCATAGGATAGAATCATTTTTATCATATCATCGGAGAAAATGAACAATTTTTCATAAGTAAAAAGTCAGATATACCTGAGCACAAGCATCTTCAAAACTCTAGATGTATTTTTAGAGGGCTCTGCGTTCCCGGATGGAGCGACCCCTCGCGACGAGCAGGACTTCCAAATCGAGAGAGTGTTGACCTGATGATGCTGGTGCTCCTTGAGTAGCAGACTTTTTACTTACCATTTATCAACATATTTATAAACAGAAGAGATTTATCAACAAATATGCAATCAAACATAATCTGTTGTTGTTAGAATTCTCATTGTGTTAAATATATCTATGCCAGTTCCGGGTTTTGATTCAAATCATGACTTCTGGCTTATAGCTCTTTTTTTCTTTCCAAAACAAATATAAATAAATTACAAATCATAAATAAAGGTGACAAAATGAATGAAAACAAAAAAACAATAATTGCAGACAATATATTGGATGTAATAGGCAATACTCCCATGGTAAAGATAAACCGGCTTAATCCTAACCCAAATGTTAATATTTATGCAAAGCTTGAGTTCCTGAACCCCAGCGGGTCCATCAAAGACAGGATAGCGCTTAAGATGATTGAACAGGCAGAGAAAGAGGGAGCCTTGAAAAAGGGAAAGACAATAATAGAGGCTACCAGCGGCAATACAGGGATAGCTCTTGCAATGATAGGGGCAGCCAAGGGATATGATATTGAGATTGTGATGAGCGCAGCAGTTTCAGTAGAGAGAAGGAGGATGATTGGAGCATACGGCGCAAAAGTGATATTGACTGACACTGAACTTGGTACAGACGGCGCTATCATGAAGGTAAAGGAATTAGTATCAACAAATCCTGGCAAGTACTTTATGCCTGACCAGTTCTCAAATAAATATAACAAAATTGCGCACTATGAAACTACAGCCAGAGAGATATGGATACAGAATCATGGAAATATTGATTATTTTGTTTCAGTGATTGGCACATCAGGCACTCTTATGGGAGTCGCTACATACCTGAAGAAGATGAACCCTGAAATAAAGATAATAAGCGCTGAACCTGTAAAGGGCCACTATATCCAGGGGCTCAAGAACCTGAAAGAGGCACTTGTCCCTGCAATCTATGACAGCTCAAAGATAGATGAGATAATTCCTATAGAAAGCGAAGCAGCTTTTGAGACTGCAAGAGAGATCGCAAGGCAGGAAGGAATATTTGTAGGCATGAGCAGCGGAGCAGCAATGCTTGCAGCTCTTCAAAAAGCAAGGAGCATTGAAAAAGGGAACATAGTCACAATCTTCCCTGACAGCGGGGACAGATATCTCAGCACAGACTTGTTTAAATAGATTTTTTTTCATTTATATTTATCAACAACATGCTTCCCAGATAGCATACCATTGAATTTTCTTTGAAGGACTTTGTTATATGGTTGTAAAGCTATTTCAATCATTTTATAATCCCCTCCAACAAAATCAGGAACTCCTGCTATAGAAAAAAAAGAATTAATATATTCCTGTAATTTACTATTCTCTGTTTTATTTGAAGACAATATCACATTAAAAGAATTGATAGAATGTTTATTATATATAGAACAATTAATTCCTTCTCCAAATTTTTCATTCACTTCTTTCTTTGCTTGATCTAATTTATATGCTACATCAAGAATAGAATCAAGAGTCCTATTACCATAATCATATTCCATAAATATATTTCCCATATTATCTTCTAAATATTTAGCATATTTTTAAAAGTTACGATTTTATTAAAATAATGAAGAGATTAAGCTGTATGATTAAATAAAGGGATACCCTTTGTCTCCTGAGGTTAGCAAAGTATAAAGTCTTTTTTTATCTAAATACTCCTTGCACAAAAAAGAAAATATCTTCAAGTCATGTATTATCTGATTTTAAATCTTTGAGGATTTCAAACATTTGTTTTTTTAATTTTGGTAAATCTTTCTTAACAATATCCCAAATAATATCTAAATCAACCCCAAAATAATGATGAATAATTTTATCTCTTGTTCCAGCTATCTCTTTCCAGGAAACATCTGGATATTGATTTTTAAAAGAATCTGGTAGATTTTTTACAGCCTCCCCAATAATTTCAATAGCTCTTATAATAGCATACTGCTTTAATTCACTTTTAGATAATTTCTCTTTTGAAATATTTTTAGAGAAAGCTTCAATCTTACCTATACTTTGTAAAATGTGTTCAATAAAAATTAGAGGGTCCTTTATCATATTATTCTAACCTCTTCTTTTAATATTTTTTTTTTCAATAAAGGATGAATTGCCTTATAACTTAACAAATCTATCTTTTTCTTTAATTTGCCTTCAAGTTCCAATTGAATGCCAACAAATCCAAATCCAATGCCTTTGGGAGGTTTCACTAATATATCAATATCACTGCTTTTTGTTTGCTCTCCTCTTGCATAAGAGCCAAATATCCCTGCTTTCACTACATCATTCTTCTTTAGGATTTTGACAATCTTTGGTCTTAATTGTCTTAATTCTTTGAGTTTTGTGTTCATAATGGAATAGAAGATTTTTGATTTATTTAAATGTTTGGTTCATCAAATTGGTACCATTTTAAGCTTGAGAGCAGATGAATTTATTTATAAAAATATACCCCGCCGCTTGCGGTAATTGGGTTTTTGATTCAATCAAAGAATTATTTCTTTCTTCTGATTATAAACAATCCAATTAGTACAGCAACCAATCCCAATCCTAAAGTCATTATTGAAAACTCAGGGATATCAACGCTGCTCACAAGCTTTGTATCATTTGCTTCCAGTGTTACAAAGTTTACAGATGAGCATGTCACATTGTATTTATGTGTTCCGGATGCTGCAAATGATTTTGTGTAGTTATAATCAGTGTCAAAATCCATTATATACTCTGTATCCCAATCATCATCAAATGTGATATTACATTCACCAGAGATTGGAGTTCCATCTGTTGAGTTTATGTATTCTGCTGTGAATTCAATTGGATCAAGAGGATAGAATACTCCTGCTTCTGCTTGGGTTGTTAAATTAGCATCTGCTCCTGCTGCGAATCCAGTAAAGTGAGCAACATCAAATGTCAGTGTTGTTCTAGTACATTGTATATTTGAACAGACTCCATCTAATTCACAGTTCTTTCCTCCTGCGATTATATCATCCTTTGATGTAAATGTTCCTTCCTGATATGTGATTGTCTCAACAGGACACGTTACACCTTCTAAAGTTATTGTCGCAGAAGTATTAAAGCTTTCATCAAGAGCAGCAGTATTAACTGATATGAATTCATCTTCTATCTTTACATGAGTGTCATAATCTTGGTTACCGCAATTCATCTCATAATCCTCTCCAAATTCAATCTTGCCCTTGCCTGTTACTGCTAAAGTTAAGCTTGTCACGTTTGTTATATCAGCAACCTCAGAGAAGTTTGTTGTTTCTTCGGATGTAAAGTTTGAAGTGGTTGGAGTTGTTGTTGCTGTTACATCTTCATTGTATAGGCAGCGTACAGAAAAACCAAACGTTTTCATGCCAGAGTAACGCTGAGTCTCAGATTCGCCAGAACTGAAAAGACGTGCCAATGCAGTCGAACCAGACTCCAACGATGACCAGAAGTATGTGTCCGCGTCACTATTACGGAAGGTACCAGTATACCACCGGTAGCCAGTCATAAGAGCTTCAAAACCTGATGAACCATTTTCTTTAAGGGCTGTTCCAGCCGGGTCGCAATCAAATGCGCCATCTCTGGTAGAGTCGCAGGTGCCAGTTGCCAGACCATTTTCAAGTGTATGCCATTCATCATCAGTTGGAATATGCCAGCCAGTGGGGCAGATACCCTTGGCACCAGCTGTTGTAGAATAATTCATTACCTCATCCCATTGGTAGAAGCCACCGTCTGTTGTGCAAATATTTTCATCATTATTGTAGCAATATTTTTCTATTACAGCATTATTGGTATGATCAATTGAGTCATCCATTTTTGTCCCAACATTCAAGTTCTCTGCAAACCAGCACTGCTCTCCGATTAAGACAGTGTTATAATTTTGACCTTCGTAAGATACAGTGTCGCCACAACTGAAAGGAGCAGGAGGTTCAGGTTCTTCACAGTAACCATTTCCAGCAACACCCCAATCATATAAATCACTTATTTCAGATGCAGATAAAGCCCGGTTAAAGATTGCTACTTCATCCATATACCCCTCCGCATAACTAGGTCCATGTGCCCTGCGACCGAACATCAAATTATCTGTATTCGCAGTAGCCACACCTAGAGTTTTGGAATTGTTAAATTCACCATTATAATATACTCTAGCGACACCATCCTCGAGCACACCGACATAATGATTCCATCCGCTTGGAGCTTCATAATTAGTTCGCATATAACCATTAGTATAGAAATCATCTAGAGTAACGGTTCTATACCATAAATAACCACTTGCTTGAAGATACGATGTGGCTTTTTTGGTTATAATAAAATTATAATTTCCAACTCCACCCCATTTTGCCCAGAGTCCTATTGTATAATTATCCGTCAGATCCAAACTATCATCATCAAGCACCACAACAAAGGAATTAACTCCATTAAAATAAAACGCCTCTCCCACTTGCCCAGTAACACCAGTTGTTGCACCACTATTAGTTCCATCATTATTACCAAAAGTATCATAAACAGTATCCCCAGAAATATCAGCATCATCAAAAGTCCAGTAGCTGACCATCCCAGAAGGGCATTCTGCAGAAACAAAAGTTGCCATCAAGATAACCATAAATATTAATGAGATTGTTTTTTTAAGCATTTTCTAAACCTCAGCTTTATCTTTTATTTCATAAAAAATCTTGATATCAATCTCCTAAAATCCGGTGATATATAAATATTCCTAAAACATCTCATAAATAATTATAATTTAAAACAAAAACCCTTCAAAACATCCCTTTGAATCCCTATGGCTCATTCATTCACTTATACCTATTTTTCTGCTCACCTTAAATACAACGCAAACATAAATTCAATTCTAAATAATATAAATTCTTGCTAAACAAAAGAAATAAATAGCACTGCATATAATCTAATAAAATCAGGTGATAATATGGCACTCAAGATATTCAACACATTGACAAGGAAGAAAGAAGAATTCAAGCCAATAGAGCAGGGGAAAGTAAGAATGTACAACTGCGGTCCTACTGTATATAATTATCCGCATATAGGGAATTACAGGGCCTACATCTTTGCAGACATCATAAGAAGGTATCTCCTATACAAAGGATTTGAAGTGAAGCAGGTAATGAACCTTACAGATGTTGATGATAAGACAATACGCGATTCGCAGAAAGAAGGCAAGACACTTAAGGAGTTTACAGACTTCTATGCCAAAGCTTTTTTTAAGGATCTGGAAACACTGGGGATTGACAAGGCAGAGGTATATCCCAAAGCAACAGAGCATATCAAAGAGATGGTTGAGCTTATCAAGATTCTGATGGATAAAGATTATGCATATAAGGGAGATGACAATTCAATATATTTCAGGATATCAAAGTTTCCAGAATATGGAAAACTTGCTCATATTGACATGAAAGGCATGAAAGCAGGAGCAAGGGTAAAACAGGACGAATATGAAAAAGAGTCTGTTTCTGATTTTGCGCTGTGGAAAGCATGGGATAAGGATGATGGAGATGTTTTCTGGGAAAGCGAATTCGGAAAAGGAAGGCCTGGCTGGCATATAGAGTGCTCTGCAATGTCTATGAAATATCTTGGAGATACTTTTGATATTCATACAGGCGGTATTGACAATATGTTTCCGCACCATGAGAATGAGATTGCGCAGAGTGAGGCTGCTACAGGAAAAAGATTTGTGAATTACTGGATGCACTGTGCCCACCTGATTGTTAACGGAGAGAAGATGAGCAAATCCCTTGGAAATTTCTTTACATTAAAAGATCTTATTGATAAGGGTTATGATCCTAAAGCAATAAGGTATGAGCTGCTTTCAACGCATTACAGATCCCAGCTTGATTTCAATGAAGACAATCTTAAGAGGATTCCTGAAACACTCAGGAAGTTTTATGATTTTACTGGCAGGCTTGATGAAGTGGACAAGCCTGGAGCAAAACCTGATATAAAAAAGCAGGTTGAACAGCTTATAGCAAAAGCAAAAGAAGATTTTGAAAAAGCAATGGATGATGATTTGAATATCTCTGGAGGCCTTGCAGCAGTATTTGAGTTCATGACAGGGGTGAACAAAATAATGGACGAAATTGACATACATGATGCAAAAGCAGTAAAGGATGTTATGTCTGGTTTTGATTCAGTCCTTAATGTGATGCAGCATGAGAAAGCTGAAATCCCTGCAGAGATTCTTGAAAAAGCAGAGATGCGCGAGATTGCAAGGCAGAAAAAGGATTTTGCAGCATCTGATAGGATAAGGGATGAGCTGAAAGAACTGGGGTATATTATAGAAGACACTCCAAATGGGCCAAGGGTCAAGGTTATGTAATACAATGAAATGCGCAATAAAATATGGCAGCTAAAGAAAATAAAAAAAAAGGAAAAAGGCTTGCAGCTTTGTTCAGTTCTGGAAAAGACAGTGCTTATGCTATCTATAAGATGAAGAAAAAAGGCTATGAGATATCATGCCTTATATCAATGATAAGCGAAAATCTATATTCTTACATGTTCCATACACCTGGTATTGAGATGGCTGAGCTTCAGGCAGAAGCAATGGAGATTCCCATAATAATAAAGAAAACAAAAGGAGAAAAAGAAAAAGAGCTCAATGAGCTTAAGGACGCTATAAAAGAAGCAAAAGATAAATATGATATTGAAGGTGTTGTGACAGGAGCCCTGTATTCTCAGTACCAGAAGGAAAGAATTGATAAAATATGCAAAGAACTTGGATTGAAAGCTTATTCTCCATTATGGCATATGGATCAGGAAAAAGAGATGAAAGAGATACTTGAGTCAGGATTCCATATCATTTTCACAGGAGTTGCTGCATACGGCCTGAATCATGGCTGGCTTGGAAGAAAGATTACAAAAAGAGATATCAATAAGTTAGTTGGGCTAAATAAAGCATACAGTATAAATGTTGCTGGAGAAGGCGGTGAGTTCGAAAGTCTTGTGATTGATTGCCCTCTTTTTAAAAAAAAGCTTGTTATAAAAGAATTTACAATAATGGAAGAGAAAGAATACACTGCAAGGATGCTTATACAGAAAGCTTGTCTTGAAGAGAAATGACTTAAATATTGTGTTGAATCTAATTTTAATTAATTCTTATCTATACTGTAATTCCCACATGACCCTGAAACCATAATTTCTAATTGAAAAACATTAAATATAAATACTGGAATCGTAAATAACATTTATATGTTTTTTGATGAAAAATCAAGAGTGTTTAGAAGATTAAGAAGAATCCTGAAATATTTACAGAGAGTTGATTCCGATATTAAAAAAAAGGAATTTGAAGATGGTTTAAAAGAATTAAGGATTGGTTTTTTGGAGAATAAACGATTTATTAAATGGTTAAAAAAACACCATTCTAAGATTGATAGTAAAGGTCTAGCATATGGTTCTGATTATTTGAATCATCTTTTCTCAAAAGTAACAGCTATGTTAATGGAAATAAGAGGACATTTTAATGAAAGGAACTACTCAGAAACCTTGAATCTAATTGAAAAGATGGAAAAATTTGTGATTTGGGAAATCAAAGCTGATAAGAGGTATATGAGACAAAATGTTAATGTAATCCAACTCTCTCAGGAAGAGATTATTAACCATGTAAAAGAAATAGATAGAATAATTGTTAAGATTATTGAGAGATATGGATTAGATGACCCTGTTAATTTTATTAGTATTCCAAATAAAAATTCGGAGAAGAAGAAATTCATAGAACTGTTTAATAAAGGAGTTGTTTATAATCCAAGATTTTCTTATAAATTAATTCCAGAAGAGGTTCTTTCTAAAACAGAATCTCAAGCAGGAGATGTTATGAGGCAATTGAGAGATTTAAATCTAGATTTTGCAAAGGGGGCATATCATCTAGTAGAAAAAAAGAGACTAAATCTTCAAACAATTCTAAATCTTATTAGAAGTATTGGTACATATAAAGTAACAAAATATTCCATGCAATTATATGGCTTCCCTTCAAATGATTTAGTTCGTGAAGCATATACAGCATTGGAAGCTGGAAAAAAAGTAGTGGAACAACAATTGGATGCTAAACTAGACCAGAAAAGATATTCTGTTAAGAAGTTTAAGAATAAGGTAGACAAATTTTTCAGTAAAAATAAAATGAATTGGAAGACAGTAATAAAAACAAGTGATGATCTTGATGGAAGATTTAAAACAATGAATACAAAAAGAGAATTTTGGGTGAATCGTGATGCTGCGCCTTTCTCTGAAAGAGACATAATAAAAGCTATTGAACATGAGATAAAAGTACATGCTTTTAGGTTAGAATCAGGGAGAAAATCCCCTCTCAAAATTTTAGCTTATGGTACCAGTGGTTATCTCCCTACTGAAGAAGGACTGACTACATATTTTGAAGATTTAAAAAATGCAAAGAATCCAGTTTTGGAAAAGAAAAAATATCTTTATGTTATAACAGAATTCCTTGCAGCAAAAGAAGGATTTTATCATTGTTTTGCGTCCCTAATGGAATATGGTATAGACCCAGATCTAGCATGGGATGTAGTTGTACGAATTAAAAGAGGATTATCTAATACTTCTCAAGCAGGAGGCTTCTTTAAAGATCATGTTTACTTCCTGGGAGATAAATTATTAAGAGAGTTTATTGCTTCAGGTGGGCGTGCAGAAGATTTACTTGGAGGAAAAATAGGCATTGAAGATGTAAAACATTTGATTAAAAAATATAGATTATGAATCTAAAATTAAAGTTCTATCTCATGCTCATAATCTATTTTAGAATCCTTGTCAAGCTGTTCGTACCTTAATATCTCAGCAATCGTTGTTACAGCTATATCCCTTTCAACAGCTTTGAATTCATCATTGCTTAGCTTTGACTTAAGGACCATATTGACTATTGGAGTCTTCAGGCTGACATTCTTATCGCTTTTTGCTCTCCTTGCATTTGTGACTGCATAGACAACAAGCTCTCCTGCTGCTTCTGCTTTTTCATCTATCACCTTTTTATCATACTCAGGCCAGCTTGAATTATGTATTGATTTTATTCCTTCTTTCTCTGCAAAGTAGATCTGGTATGTCGCTTCTGTTATGTAAGGCATTATCGGAGCAAACAGTTTCAGTATGTTCAATACAACCGTGTAAAGGGTATATTGCGCGCTTTTCCTTGCATCCACTCCATAAGTATCAGGATTATAGAGCCTGTGCTTGGCAATTTCCATATAGTTGTCGCAGAAATCCTGCCAAAAGAATTTTTCAGCTTCTGCTTTGGTTTTTGAGAATTCATATACCTCAAATGATTCTGTGCATGATTTTATAAGTTTGTGCATCCTTGAAAGTATCCACCTGTCAATCACTTCCAGTTTTGAAGTGTCGAATTTTCCGTCATAATCCTCAAGATGCATTATAGCAAACTTTGATGCATTCCAGAGCTTTGTTATAGTCTTGTTTGCTGTAACAAGATCCTTTTCCATAAAAGGCAGGTCATCGCCAAGCTTTGTCCCTGCTGCCCAGAACCTTAGCGCATCTGCATTATATTTCTCTATCATTTCTCTTGGATCTACAACATTGCCTTTTGACTTGCTCATCTTCTTGCCGTGAGGATCCTGCGCATGGCCTGAGATAACTACGTCTTTCCAGGGGTTCTTATCATAATGCAGCCGTGATTTCACAACAGTATTGAATAGCCAGAATGTTATTATATCATGAGCCTGCGGTCTCAGGTCCATCGGAAAAAGCTTTTTGTAGATTGGCTTGTTCTTGAGCAGCTGAGTGCATAGCTGAGGAGTAAGTGATGATGTTGCCCATGTATCAATTATATCCTTTTCAGGCTTAAATTCTGCGCATCCGCATTTAGGGCATTTGTCAACAGGAGGTTTGTCTTCAAGAGGATCAACAGGAAGGTCTTCTTCTTTTGCAAGGATAACCTCATCGCATTTCTTGCAGTACCATACTGGAAACGGTATACCATAATGCCTCTGCCTGCTTATAAGCCAGTCCCACTGCAGCCCTTTGACCCAATTGTCATACCTGTGCTTCATATGTTTTGGGTACCAATTAAGCTCGGCTCCCCATTTAATCATGTCTTCCTTTAAGTCAAGATATTTTATGAACCATTGCTTTGATTTTATGAATTCTATCTCAGTTCCGCATCTTTCATGCACATTTATTGCATGCTTTATAGGAGTCTGTGATATCAACAGCCGGTTGTCTTTCAGATCTTCGATAATCATCTTACGCGCAGTCTGGATTCCCATTCCAGAATACCTGCCTGCAATCTCTGTCATCTTACCCTCATGGGAGAGTGCTAACTTTATAGGAAGATTATGTGCTTTCTGCCATTCCATGTCAGTCTGGTCTCCAAAAGTACAGCACATTACAATACCGCTTCCTTTCTCAGGATCTGCCCTTTCATCAGGAAGGACCGGAACCTCAAAGTCAAACAATGGAACTTTTGCTGTCTTTCCTTCATATTTCTGGTATCGCTTGTCATCTGGATGGTAGAAGACAGCAACGCAGGCAGGCAATAGCTCAGGCCTTGTTGTTGCGATTATCACATCTTTTCCATCTATCCTGAAGATTATATCATTGAAGAATGAGTCAAACATCTTATCTTCGCACTCGACCTGTGACACTCCTGTCTTGCATTCAGGGCACCACATTGTAGGAGCATCCTTCCTGTATTCCCTGCCTTCTTTATATAATTCAATGAATGACTTCTGCGATATCTTCTGGCAGTGCTCATCAATTGTTGTATAGTAAATATTAAAATCACAGCTCATGCCTATCTTTTTCCAGTCTGCTATGAATTTAGGCCTCAGCTCTTCAAGTGTTTTTAGCACTAATTTGACATACTCCTTTCTTTCCATATCACCTGACTTTACATTCTTTGTCTTCTCAACAAGCCTGTCAGTAGGAAGCCCATTGTCATCTGTGCCGAATGGGTAGAATACATTGAAGCCTTTCATCCTCTTGAATCTTGCGATAAAGTCCTGCTGCGCATAGGAGAATGCGTGACCTATGTGCATCTTGCCGCTTATTGTCGGTGGAGGAGTATCAATTGAATATATTTTCTTGTCAGATTCAGTATCAAAAGCATATATGCCTTCTTTCTCCCAGAATTCAAGGAGTTGTTCCTCGCTTTCTTTTGGTTTGTATTGTTTTGGAAGTTCTATCTTTGCCATATTTATTATCACCATATCTTTAGTTGATACTACATCAGTTTTTTTATATTCTATTTAAATTTATGTAAAATGTCCAGAATTACTTATTAATCATAAGTTAATTATCTTTTTTTTCTGATGATTATTAATCCTGCTAACACAGCTATCAATCCAATACCTAATGTTAATAATGAAAACTCAGGAACTGGAATATCATTGATGATTGCAGTATCATTTGCAAATACTGTGTTGTATCCTGTTTTACTGCATGTTACATTATAGTCAACTGTTTGCGCTGCTGCAAAAGCTTTTGTATAGTTGTAATGGTCTGCTTGCTCGTCCATGATATAGCTTCCATCAGGAAAGCTGATATAGCATGTTGCTCCAGCTATAAATCCGCCTGTCAGATTCATATAAACTGCTGTGAATGTGACATCTTCAAGAACAAATTTAGGGTCATCTGCATCAATTGTCAGGTTTACGCTTCCGCTTACTGCATAACCAGTGAAATGCAAAACATCTACTGTTAGTGTTGTTCCAGTACATTGTATGTTTGTACATCTTGGAGCAAGACATTGGTTGTCTTCTGTAAGAATATTATATCTTGTTGTTTCTGTATCTGAATAATATACCAAAGGAGAATTACAGTCAATATTATAGAATGTTAATGTTGCAGAATTGTTGAATGTTGAATCCAAAGCAGATGTATCGATTGAAATTGATCCGTCTTCAATTACAATGTTTGCGTCATAATCCTGGTTCTCTGCGTTTATTCCATAGTCATCTGCAAACTGGATTTTACCTTTGTTTTCAATTGCAAGAGTTAAGTTTGTTACATCTGTTAGATTAGTTTCTTCTGAAAAGTTTGTTGTCTCTGGAGATGTGAAGCTTGAGTAGGTGGGAATTGTTTCACCAGCTGCTGCAACACAAATAATTGTCTCCACTGGATCATGACTTTGCTCAGTCACTATATGATTTTCTTCTGTTACACTATAACTTTGTTCTGTTGTTGCATGAATCAATGCTGTTACACTATGACTCTCTTCTGTTACTGTTTCATCTGCTATTGCTAAACAATCACTTAAACCAGTACCATTTTCATCAAGACGTATAAGCAAAAAATCATAATCTATGCCATTATATGAATTAGCTGTTATAATATAACCTCCATCGCTTGTTTGCACAACAGAATAACCATAATCACTACTATCCTCCCCAACTGTTTTAGTCCATTGTTCAATTCCATTACTATCAAATTTAACAATCAAAACATCAGCATCTGAACCACCATAACTTTGTGAATAACCAATTACAACATATCCTCCATCGCTTGTTTGAGCGACAGACTTACCATAATCACTACTATCTCCTCCTATTGTTTTAGTCCATTGTTCAGCTCCATTAGAATAAAATTTAACAAGCAAAAGATCAGTATCTGGACCGCCATAGCTTTGTGAAGTACCTGTCACAATATAACCTCCATCGCTTGTTTGCGCAATAGAATAACCTCTGTCTGTGTTATCTCCTCCAACTGTTGTAGTCCATTGCTCAATCCCCTCACTATCAACTTTAACAAGTAATAAATCAGCATATCCCCCACTATACTTTGCTGAACTACCTGTCACAATATAACCTCCATCATTGGTTTGAGCAACAGAATAACCCAACTCAGGATAATTTACATAAGGTCCTGCAACAACTTTAAGCCATTGCTCAACTCCATCACTATCAAACTTAACAATTAATAAATCCTGATTATCTGAACCATAACTATATGAAGATCCAGCTACAATATATCCACCATCACTTGTTTGTGCAACAGAATTACCATAATCACCACTATCTCCTCCTACTGTTTTGGTCCATTGCTCAACCCCATTACTATCAAATTTAACAATCAAAACATCAGCATCTGAACCACCATAACTTGAGGATTGTCCTGTTATAATATAACCCCCATCACTTGTTTGCACAACAGACTTAGCTGCATCACTACTATCTCCCCCTACTGTTTTGGTCCATTGCTCCCCACCATTACTATCAAATTTAACAATCAAAACATCAGAATCTAAACCACCATAACTTTGTGAATTACCAGCTACAATATAACCCCCATCATTTGTTTGAGCAACAGAATAACCCAAATCATGACTCTCGCCTCCAACAGCTTTAATGAAATATGATGTTCCTTCTCCATAAACAACCCCTGCCAAAACAACAGAAATCACCAATAAAAGTATTGTTTTTTTCATATTTTTCTCCATTGATCATTCAATAAATATGACTCCTTTACGAGCATCTCTGCGACAAATCCCTTTAATATTCCTTTTATATAAGCTATTATATAAATGTTTTGCCAGAGGGTATGTAATCAATCATATATCAAAGAGCAGTAGCATCTTCAAATCTTAATGAGTTTTGCTCTGCGTCTCTGGCAACTGGTTTGTTTAGTTGATGCTGGTGGTTCTTAAATAACAGACTAAATAATTATGAAAATATCTCCACCTAAAATAAAAAATGTGGCATAAATTTATATACTACATCTTCTGAAAAAGTGATATGCGCAGAAATAAGACAGCACAGATAAGTATGGAGTATATGACAATTGTCGGTTTTGTAATGGTAGTAACACTTCCTCTCATAATTATATATTATAATTATGCAGGCGCGACAGTTGATGAAATAAATATGAATCAGCTGCTGCAGATAACAAGGAAGATAGCAGATACTTCAGACTCTGTCTATTATCTTGGAAAACCATCAGAGACAACTATCAAGCTGTATATGCCAAATAATATAAAATATGTCAATATAACTGACAATGAGATATCATTCACTATCCAGACAATCGCAGGATTATCTGATATAGTAGCAAGCACCCATGTCAACATAAGCGGGACTGTGCCTATATCTTCAGGAATCCATTACATTAATATAAAGGCAGAAGATTATTATGTCAATATAAGCGGATACTAGCCAAATAATTCAAGGCGAGAACTTTGCATATAAAAAAAAGAGGGGGGCAGGTAGCTATAGAATTCATATTCCTGATAGCGATAGCATTTTCTATATCAATAATCTTCACATATGCGCTTGTGGACCAGGCTATAGAGCTTAATGACGAGAAAGAGTTTGTAGCAGTGCAGGACATATCATTCAAGATACAAAATGAGATTAAAATAGCATCAGAGGCAGAATCAGGGTATGCAAGGAATTTTGAGCTTCCTGAAACAATCCAGACATTTGAATACAATATATCAATAATAAACACTATACTTCTAGTGACGACAAAGAACAAGCAATACGTGCGTATTGTGCCTCAGATTGAAGGCAATATGAAAAAAGGCTGGAACAGGATATGCAGGACAGACAGCGCAATACTCCTGGAGACAGGAAGCTGTGTATATTCATAGATCAAATGATAAAGAAGCAAATGAAAAGGCAAAAGATGAAGAAAGCGCAGATATGGTATACTGACTTTATGATAGCTGTGCTCATATTTGTAATCGCGCTTGTTATCTATTATGAATACATAACAAATCTTTCACTAAAGGATCAGATTGTTATAGACGAACTTATTGCAGATGCAAAAAGCATTTCTACATCTCTTGTTTCAGGGGGTAATCCCTATAACTGGACAAATGAGACAGTGGTGAGGATAGGAATCACAGACGGGAACCACAGAATAGATCAGGCAAAGATTGACATGTTCTATGCCATGAACTATACAAAAGCGCACCGCCTGTTGGGAGCGAGATTCAATTATTATATATTCTTTGAGAACAGTACAAATGACAGGATAAACATAACATCAGGCGATGCTATAGGGCTTGTTCCATCAGGATATAATAAGCTTATCCAGATTACAAGAATTCTGATATATAGGCATGAAATAATAAAGATGCAGGTGCAGGTATGGTGGTAATAAATTTTCTTCAAAAAAGAGGTATATTCTTTGCCATAGATGCTCTTATAGCAGCATCAATCATAATGCTCGGACTGATACTCTCTTCTTCATTTTATATGTCTGAAAAGACATCAACATCAATCAACTATCTCTCTTCTGATATGGTGCGGGTCCTCTCTTCTATGAAAGTCTATGAACTTAACAACAGCTATGTGAACCAGCTTATAGCTGACGGCAATATCAGTGAGAGGGTGCTTAATATATCCATTGCTGAGTTTATTGGCGAGATGTGGGCAGAAAACAATACATGGATTGCCTTTAACCTGAGCCAGGAGTTTATTGAGCCTTATATAGATGAAAGATTTGGATATGGCCTGTATATTAATTCTAAAGAGATATCAACAAGGCCAAAATCAGTTGAAAGCTCATCAGTCTCAAGCCAGAAGATGATATCAGGAATAGCAAAGGATAAAGCCATATTTGGATATTCATCAAGGGTTTACCTCAGCTCAATCAAGGACAGGAAGACCTCATCTTTTGCATACTTTGGTGGATTTGAAGGTGAGGGAAACCTTATAAAGAGGCTGCTGCTTCCTGACAATTTCAATATCACTTCAGCATATCTTGAACTTGAGCCAGGGACAGATTTCAGGTTTTATGTCAATGACAATCTTTGCGGAGAATTCCCAATGGGATCAGGAAACGGAAGCTATATGGTGCCTGACAGATGGGACATAAACTTTTCCATATGCAATACATCTTATTTTGTTTCTGGAGTGAACAACATATCAATCAGGTTTGAATACATAAACGAGAACATCACAGCAGAAGGGCCTAAATACATAGCTGGGGGATATCTCAGGGTGACATACATCTCTGACAACATGGATGAGCTTGACATAACATATGATGGTGATAATAATGCTATCAAGAGGTATTATTTCCCAGGAATTGACGGCTTCATCAACCTTTATTCATCATTCTATGTCCCTGGAAACCTGAGCCAGATGATAATCAACCTGTCATTTTTCAGCAATTACAGCATATATCTGGCGCTTGGAAATACTACTATATATGAAGAGAACCCATTCGGAAACAGGAGTCTCATCCTAAATAATGATAATATATCAGAGACACTCTATAACAACAGCGTAAATTACAGCGATCTCAGCCTCAGCACAATACCATTAAGATTTGCAATCAAGAATGTATCACTACTCAAAGTACCATTTGATGTAGCGCTTGTAACAGATATCAGTAAAAGCATGGACTGGAGGATTGACTCTGATGCAATAGGAGTCAAAAGGGAATGTGATGACCCGCTGCTGAATGATCCAAGCACAAGGAGGATTACTGCGGCACAATGCGCAGGAAAAGCCCTGATAGATGATGTCCTGTCATTTCCTGAGACTCTTGTAGGGCTTATTGGATATGAGACTGTAACCCAAAACATATTTAACTTAAACGATGATGCAGTTGCGCTTAAAGACGAACTGGATAGTTATGTTGTCAATGGCGGGACATGCCCCTGCTGCGGTGTCAGGAGCGCAATAGATATTCTGATGGTTGACAGGATCAAGACGATTATATCAAGAAAAACTAGCGGATGGAAATATAATGATAAGGATATTGCATCACCACCTGTTGGTTGGACAGACCTGAGCTTTGATGACAGTTCATGGAAATCAAAGTCAACTGTATTCAGGAACAGGTACAACTGGCTTGGCAATCCAAGCACAATCCTTGACAAATATGAGGGAGATTATTATTTCAGGAAAAAATTCAATATCGCAAATATATCAGCAATCAATCATTCGCGGGTATATATCTTAAGCGATGACGGAGCTGATATATACCTGAACGGAGAGCTTATTGACAATGATTACGGATCATCCCACAGCGCGCGCTACTGGAACAGGGACAGAATAGATATAAACAAAAGCCTTTTTGTTGAAGGAGAGAACATAATCGCTGCAAGGCTTTATAATAAGGAAGAATGCTTCTTGATCTGGTGTTGGCCTACTGATGTCGCATTTGACCTTGAGCTTGTCATAAGTGAATCAGAGATAAACCAGACCAAACTAAAGGCAATGATAGTGATGACGGACGGAGAAGCTAACTATGCATGTGACGGCTTCTATAATATCACCAAAGCAAAAGAAGAAGCCATAGATGCAGCATGTGATGCATATAATGATTTCGGCATAAAGGTATTTACAGTGGGCTTTGGCTACAGCGCAGATTCTGAAACTCTTATTGCAATGGCAAACTGCTCAGACGGACAGTATTTCAACAGCACAAGTGTTGAGGAGCTTGTAGAAACATACAAAATTATATCAAGACAGATTATGGAATATTCCTCAACCCAGTCTATAAATTACTCAGATCTCATCAGTTCGCATCTTTACCCTGAATCTTATATAGAATTCAACTATACACCTATTGTAAGCCCTCCTGAATACGGAAAGATACCTATGACAATAGAAGGTCCTGTATTCGGGAACAATATAAGCGAAAGATTGCTCTACATCCCGCCGGATTCAGAGCTTATTGAACTGACTGCAACAAGCTATTCAGCAGACAGATGGACAAGCTATGTGAATGTATCAAACAGCGGGGGGCATTTTGAGGTATTTAACCTCAGCAGCTATAACACATTTTTCCATGAGCTGGGAGATGCATATAAGGTAAACATACCTGTCAACATAATCAGAAGCGGTGAAAATAATACTATAAATGTCATGACAAGCACAGCGCAGGGAAACAACACAGGAGGGTCATCATACAATAGGCTTATCTATACAGCAAGGCTGGACAGCCTGATTGATTTCTCTGGCGTATTCTCAGAGAATGAAGGATGTAACTGGACATTATTCTTTGAGGACAGCACTAATTCCTCAGTGCTTGTGCCTCCGCTATACAATGGCACAAAGAGCTGTGATTATCTTAATGCTGTATATGATACTGATGATGCAACAGATGAAGCAGCATACAGGCTTTTCCAGAAGCTTGACTTTGACAGTGATGGCTATATTGATGTGAGGCTTGATGAGAGTAACCTTCTGCTGGATACCCTTTCAGTATCTGATGTCCCTTCCATGTGGGGCCCTGCAATACTTGAGGTGAGAGTTTGGCAGTAAAAAATTCGCCGCGCAAATCTTTTAACCGGAAAGGAGTCTTTTTCACATTCATAGCCATTGGCCTTGTATCCTTGATTGTCTATTCATTTACAATACATACTGGATACGTATACAGGGATTCCATGTTTGTGATAGAGACAAGGGTCAGTACAATAAGCGACTTTATCAAAGATGTTGAGACAGATATAAACAGAGGGCTCTATATTTCCAGCTTCAGGTCGCTTCTTGCTATAGAAGACTTCATCACATCCAACAACTCATTCATACCAGACATAGACTCAGCATTTAAAGAGGCTCTTCTCAATGCAACAGTGATGAATGAAAGTAATCCTCTACTGGAGGGTGCATCTTTTCCAGACTGGATGGAGAAGATAAAAGAAGAGGCTGATAAGATTGACATAATCATAGATTTCACTGCATCAAACATTACAATCAACCAGTCAGATCCATGGACAGTAAATGTTGAGGTAGATATATTGTTCAATGTCACTGACAAGAGGAAAACAGCAAGCTGGCTGCGAACAAGACATATAATCACACAGATTAGCGTAATTGGGCTTGAGGATCCTGTGTCCAGCCTGAATACATATAACAAGATAGTAAACAAGATCATAAGAGCAAATCAGACAGATTTTGATAATCTTGATGTGCTCAAGCAGCATCTGGCAAACTCTTATTATATAGCCTCTGAGCACGGTCCGAGCTTCCTGATGAGGCTTGAAGGCAATCTTTCAAATTCTACTATGGGTATAGAGAGCATAGTCAATTTTGACAAGCTTATGATACAAGGTCTGGACATAAAGACAGCAAGCGCAGTGGATTATATATATTTCAGCAATGTATCAATAAGCAGCTGTATTATAAACGAGACATTCAATGAAACAGGATATGAATGGTTCCGGCTTGATAATGATGATAATTATCATTTAAACACATATAATGTTGAATGTATATAAACATTTTCAGTATGTGATAAGTCTACTGTTGAGGGGGCACTAGCATCATCAGGTCAAAACTCTTTCGATTTTTACATCTCGCTCGTCGCGAGGGGATGCTCCCAAATTTTAACAAAATTTGATAAAAGGTGGTGTGACACAAGGTCACACTTCGCGGCTTTAAATAAGACTTAATAGCCGCGTAGTGGAGCTTCATGCTCCACTTTGCGTGTCAACAGAGCGTAACCAGTTGCCGGGAACGCAGAGCCTTCTAAAAACACATGCAGAGTACTTGGAGAGCAAAGCTCTCTAAGTTACTTGGAAGGCATAGCCTTCTAAGTTCTTAAGGAACCTTGTTCCTCAAGACTTAATGAGCTATGCTCATCAAGATTTGAAGATGCTGGTGCTCCCAGATATATGACTTATCACATACAATTTTTAAAACGAAAACTATAAATACTCTGGAATAAATTTTGAGAATATGAGTGACCATTCTTTAATTGAAACAGGAATTGACAAGCTTATAAGTCTTGTAAAAGAAAGAGGTAGGGTATCCCTTCCTAATGTTTCAAAAGAGCTTGGGGTCAGCAAGAATGTAATAGGGGACTGGATAAAGTTTCTTGAAGAGGAGGATCTTATTACCATAGAGTACAGGCTGACAGTTCCTTATCTTGTATATAAGAAACTATCAAAAAGGGAACTTCTCACAAAAGCAAAAGAGTTCAAGAGCAAGAGAGAAATGTTCCTGAATCAGGCATCAGTATCTCTTAATTTCATTAAGAAGGAAGGAGAAAAACTAAAAGGCGCAAAAACAGAGTTTGACAAGCTGAAGAAAGAGTTGGGATTTGAAATAGACAAAGTTAAGGATGAGCTGAAAGAACTTGAAAAATATGATGAGCTCAAATCAGATCTTGATGTAAAACTGATGAATCAGAGAAAAAGCATGGAAAAGTCGCTCCAGGACTATGATTTAAAAATAAAGGATGAGCAAAGGAAATACACTGATCTTATCAAGGAGATTGGGAAAGAGGAGATAATGCTTATTGAAGAGGAAAAGGATTCGATTGCGCTTGAAGAACAGGAAAAAAAGCTGTATAAACAGATTGAAAGCATGAAGGATTCCATTGACAATATTGAAGACAGGATAAAAGGAAAGGACGATGTCATCAGGAAATATCATGATCACATCACTAATCTGAAAGATTTTTCTGACAAGATAAAGAAAGATATAGAATCAAAAAAAGATAAGTTGATTCCTGTTGTTGAAGAGGCAAGATCAAAAGGAAAAGAGATAGAGAAGATGCAGGACATGATTCTCAACAAGCTGTCAAAGCAGAAAAAAGACCTAAAGGAGAGCAGGGAAGTGACTGAAAAGTTCCAGAAATTCTTTGACCAGAAGCTGAAGATAGAAGAGCTATTGACAAGGATTAATAAGGACAGGGATGAGTTGGAGAATAAGCTTAAGGATGCTATCAAGAAAGCGCAGGCATTCCAGATAACAGCAAAAGACAAGGATGTAAGCAATAATATCATAGAGCTTGAAAAGATATTTGGTGATGTTGAAAAGAAAAAGTCTTTCTTTGAAGAAGAGTTAAGAAAGCTGAAAAGCTTGCTTGGCAAATAAAAATCCCAATCGTCCCAAGAGGCATTATTAACAAATAAAAAATTTGCTCAAATATTTTTGGGTATATAAATTATCCGCAATTATTATAAAGGATTAGTCTATAGGATATTAAAAAGGGGTGTAATTTGGCAAAAAAGAGAGGTAAAGCTAGAAAAGAGAAGAAAAAAGTTTCATTAGTGAAGAATGCACTTACAAAAAAGCCTGCCAAGACTACCCTGAAAAAGAAAAATGCAAAAAAGGTTCCCTTAAAAACTCCTTCTGAAAAAGCCGGCAAAGCAAAAGAAAAAGTAATAGAAACATATTCATTCAAATCAGGGGATGTCCCCATAACAATAAATATAGTTCGCAGGCCTGCAGAATTTGTTCCAATATATGAAATATCTATTGCAGCTATCAGCAAGAATACAGAATTTGTCCTTGAAAAGATAAGGGAAGAGCTTATTGAGCAGGTAAGCCTTGGAATGATTGACATACTTAACATCAAGGAAGAGAATCTTGTTGAACAAAAGTTTAAGGAAGCAATAACTCTGCTTATAAAGAAATATTTCCCTGAAGTGGATAAGCAGACATCTGAATTCCTGACCACATTCCTTATACAAAGAAGCCTTGGTTTGGGATCTATAGAGATATTGATGAGCGATCCTAATCTGGAAGAGATTGCAATTAACTCTGCAAAAGAGCCTGTATGGGTTTATCACAGGCGTCATGGGTGGGTGAAAACAACAATCTTGCTGAAGGATGAGGACCAGACAAGGCATTATTCATCGATGATAGGGAGAAAAGTAGGTAGGCAGATAACAGTACTTGAGCCTTTGCTTGACGCGAACCTTGCAACAGGAGATAGGGTGAACGCAACATTATATCCAATATCTATCGATGGAAATACACTAACTCTCAGGAAGTTTGCTGCAAAGCCATGGACCATCACAGACTTCCTGAAAGCTGGAACAATGTCAGTTGATATCGCTGCGCTTATCTGGCTGTGCATCCAATATGAGATGAGTATACTTATATCAGGAGGTACAGCAAGCGGAAAGACAAGTATGCTTAATGTTGCCAGTAATTTTTTCCCTCCAAATCAGAGGATATTGACAATAGAGGATACAAGGGAGCTTAGGCTTCCAAAATTCCTTCATGTGCTTCCTATGATCACAAGGCAGCCTAATCCTGAAGGCAAAGGGGAAGTTTCGATGCTTGACCTTCTTGTAAACTCGCTGAGGCAAAGGCCTGACCGGATTCTGGTCGGTGAGATAAGAAGAAAGCGCGAGGCAGAGGTTCTTTTTGAAGCTATACACACAGGTCACTCAGTCTATGCAACAGTGCACGCTAACAGCGTAAAGGAGACTGTCAACAGGATAATAAATCCACCTATAGGCGTGCCAAAGACAATGGTTCAGGCTATTTCGCTTATTATTGTGCAGTACAGGAACAGGAGGACAGGGCTAAGAAGGACATTCCAGGTTGGTGAAGTGCTTGAAGGAGCTGGAACAAATGTCATTCACCAGTATGACCCTAAAAAGGATTCATTTTTCAAGCCTAATAAGCCCAAGCTTATATTCAGGGAGTTGGAGATGCATACAGGGATATCGCAAAAAAAATTCAGGAAGATACTTGAAAGAAAAGTAAAGGTACTTCAATATCTTATGAAGCACAACATAAATACTGTCGATGGAGTAGGAAAGGTAATCGCAATGTATTATACTGCAGAAGATGAGCTCATGGAACTTATAAGGAAAGGCAAACTGCCAGAAGAAGGGTGATAAAGATTCTTGAACAAATATTCAGAGCAGTCGCAAGGTCAATCCCTAATCTTAAACTGAATATGCTGCGCGCAGGCATCTATGAAAGTCCTATGGGATTTGTGAAGAAGACTGCTATTACTGCCTTCTACCTGACTATAGGCATAATGCTAATATTTTTTATGATTCTCTCGAAGAAAAACATGACGGGTATTCTTATACCCTTATTTCCAATTGTATTTGTCCTGATGTTCTTATACCTCACAAAGCTGCCATATCTAAAAATAATACAGAAAGAAAAAGAAATAAACAGGGAGATTGTGGCTGCAGGAAGATTCATAATCATAGAGATAAGCAGCGGAGTATCTCTTTACAACACCATGAGAAGCATGGCTGAGCATTATGTATACGTGGGCAAGCACTTCCGGAATATCCTGCAGAAAGTAGATATGGGCACTGCAATGGATGATGCACTTAATGATGAAGTAGGGATTATACCATCAAACAACCTAAGACGGATGATGTGGCAAATAATAAATTCGCTGAAAACAGGCTCAGATATGGCAACTTCACTTCAGGTAGTTCTTGATCAGATAAGCAGGGAGCAGTTTATAGAGGTAGAGAAATACGGCAGAAAGCTTAATCCTCTTGCAATGTTCTATATGATGATAGCTGTCATAATACCCTCTCTGGGAATCACAATGCTTGTGATACTGTCATCATTTATAGATATTGAGCTAGGGGTAGGTGTCCTGCTGATTATTGCAGGATTTCTAGGTTTTGTGCAGTTCATGTTCCTTTCAATAATAAAGGCCCAAAGGCCAGCGGTTGATCTATGATGAAATTCAAGCTTATAAAATCAAGAGAAAAAAAATTAAAGAAAGAAGAAATCAGCGAAGAGATAGCTGAAGCTGAAAAAAGAAAAGAGTACCAAAAACTCAAGAATCAGAGAGAGAAAAAGGAACTAAAGGCAAAAAAGAAAAGGCACAATCTTGAATATTTCCTTCCAAAAGCAGGATTTGAGATTGATCATAGAAAAGTCGCAAAAAAGATATTCAATATAGCAATAATAATAAACATTCTGATCTCAGCATACCTTATATACTTCTTTTCAACTAACCTTGGATACACTCTAAGTTATGTCATATTCATAATGATTGTATTGTGGATCTTTGCTTTTACAGTCATTATCTTTGTCCTATGGCTTTTCTTATACTTGCTTCTTGACTTCAAGATTTTTAAGAGGAGACTTGACCTTGAAGAAGTGCTTCCTGATTTCCTGCAGCTGACTGCGTCAAATATTAAGTCAGGCATGCCTATTGACCAGGCATTGTGGTATGCTGTAAGGCCCAGATTCGGGGTGCTTGCAAAAGAGATTGAGTTTGTCGCAAAAGAGACTATGAGTGGAGAAGATCTTGAGGCAGCGCTAAGGAAATTCAGTGAGAAATATGAATCTCCTATACTGAAGAGAACAATAAGCCTGATCATAGAAGGCATCATGGCTGGTGGGGAGATCGCTGACCTTGTAATGAAGATTGCAACAGAAATCCAGGACACAAAGATAATGAAAAAAGAAATGGCTGCAAGTGTAATCACTTATGTCATATTCATAAGTTTTGCAACAGTCCTTGCTTCTCCTTTTCTTTTCGCGCTTGCAGGACAGTTGATAACTATTGTGAATAATCTTGCAGGAACAATGAACATACCAGCTGATGTAGGAGGCACTATAGGAATAAGCATGGGTGGCGGAGGAATAGCAGTGGGGGACTTTAGAATTTTTTCAATAGTCATGCTCATCATCACATCATTTTTTTCAGCAGCAATTATCTCTACTATCCAGAAAGGCAATATCAAAGAGGGAATCAAATTTATTCCAGTCTTTATAGCAACGACAATCACACTATTCTTTATTATAAGCTGGGGCGTCAATAAGCTATTCTCCGGACTGTTCTGAATCAAAAGTTTTCAATGTCAGATATAGTAATATTTATAAATCCTTGAACATTTGGCATTGATTAAGATGGACAAAGAGGAACAAATAGCACTTTCTACAGGAAAAAAATACGGCATAAATGAGGCTATTGTCATATACACATCAAAAATTGATGTAAAGGACTATGTGTTGCTTAAGTGCAAGTTTGGCTGTACAAGATATGGAAAAAGCTACAACTGTCCACCTAATACTCCTACTCCTGACCAGACCAGACGAATTCTTACAGAATACAAGAAAGCGCTGATTGTAGGAGGCGAAGTCAAAGGCGGATTCATAGGCCAGAAGAGGATTAGCGAGGGTATAATTGCGATAGAAAGGGCGCTTTTCCTTAATGGATATTACAAGACCTTTGGCCTGACACCTGGATCTTGTGTCATATGCGAAAACTGTGGTCTTGGTGATAACAAGCCATGCAAGTATCCTGAAAAATGCAGGCCGAGCATGGAAAGCATGGGCATAGATGTTTTTTCTACATTAAAGAAATTCAAGAAGAACCTTGATGTGATAAAAGACAGGACAAAATTTATCTGCTATGGATTAATATTGCTGGAATAGTGAGTTAAAACACAACATAAAATCAAAAGAAAAGTTTATATAGTGTATAGGCGTAATATTATGTATGTGGACTTTGAAGATACGTTTTTTTAATAAAGAGAATATCTTAAACAAACTAGCGCATAAATATGATGTCAGGCTATACGGCTATCCTCTAAGTACATTTACAAAAAATGATAAGTTATATGTTAATGCAGCAGGGAGTATAATCGGTTCTGAGAAGAATAAAATAGGATTTTTAAAAGAACTCAAAAAATCTAAGGATATCAAAAATATTGAAATAAATAATGATTTCATAATAATATGCATAGAACAACCAAAAGAATTATCTAAACTATACTCATCAGAACTAATACACATAAAACCAGTAACAATAACAACAAAGTTCTATCAAGAATACTATTTAGGCAGTTGGAAAAGACAAAATCTTACTGCTATAATCAATCTAAATGCAAAAAATATTAAGAAAGAAATATTGAAACTGAAACAAGAAAAAATAAAAAACATATCAATCTCAAAAATAATTCCCGATTTGACAGATAAGCAATTCCAAGCTTTCAAATTAGCATATGAAAATAATTATTATAATTTTCCAAGAGAATCAGAGTTAGGTTCTCTTTCTAAGCTTATGAAAGTATCTATATCAACATACCAGGCCCACTTAAGAAAAACTGAGAAAAAAATAATGGAATTCTTTTATAGGTATATTAAATAGACGTAATATTACGCCTAAATCTACATATATGCAAGAATACATATAATGTCTATGGCAAGTATAGATGATAAGCTAGAAAAGTATATCCTGGGAGAAAATTTATTCGCTGCTGAATTAATATCCAAAGAGGGGAAGAGAATCTCAGAAGGAATAGTGATAAAAGAAGAAGAAAATTTGTTCAGACCTCACGGCGCGTATTATTCTTATAATAGCAGTCCTGTTGCATTAATTCCAAGAGGTCGTCTGGATTATATAATCGCCGAAGCCATACAAAAGCCAATAGAACAAAAGGAAGGAGTCTTATCAATATCTGAAGAAAATGTATATCTAGATGGGTGGTATGACCAAAATTCTCAAGTTTATAAAGTGATTCAAAAGTTACTGGAAGGAACTAAGTTACTGGAAGAAACCAATATTCCTCCGCTTCAACAAACATCAATAGCTAAAAGAATTGCCTCAGGAATAGGAAGAATATGTTTGGCAATTACAATTATTTATGCTGGTTCTATAGCTATGGCTTATACGTTTATAGATAGTGACTATAGATTGATTAAAGAAAAAAGACCTGAATTAACCCAAGAGATAGAATATGAACATATTTATAATCCAATAAAATTTATGCAAGATAACAATGAAATAAGAGAGGAAGCAAAAAAAGTCAGAAAGAATCAGAGAAAGAATCAGAAATACCCTTGGGGTCATTGGCCAATCCCCCCAACAGCAGGTTAATAATTTCTCATCCCAAAAATAATATAAACCTGTATGAATTTCTATTTCTTATATGAATCATAAGCTAAGCGAAATAAAGCAGGATATCCCAAGGCAGGTATACGAGGCTCTTGAAAAATCTGGCATAAATGATTTGAGGCCTGCCCAATCAAAAGCAATTGATGCAGGACTTCTTGAAGGAAAAAATCTTCTTGTGTGTACACCTACAGCCTCTGGAAAGACATTGATTGCTGAGATTGCAGGAACAACATGTATACTTGAAGGAAAAGGAAAAGTTATATACATAACTCCACTAAAAGCTCTTGCAAGCGAGAAGTATAAGGAGTTTAAGGAAAAATACAAAGGTATGTTCAATATAGCGCTTGCAATAGGCGATATGGATTCTCCTGACTATTACCTTGCAAATTATGATATGATACTATGCACATCTGAAAAGCTTGACAGTCTTATAAGGCATAATTCGCCATGGATAAGACAGGTAAGAGTTGTTGTAGCAGACGAAATCCACCTGTTAAATGATGTAGGCAGAGGCCCAACTCTAGAGATACTGATCACAATGCTGAGGCAGATGGTAAAAGACATCCAGATAATAGGGTTATCTGCAACAATAGGAAATGAAAAAGATCTGGCAGGATGGCTCAACGCTAATCTTGTGCATGATACCTGGAGACCTGTCAAGCTGCGTAAAGGGATATGTTTTGATGGGAAATTGGAGTTTTATTAAACCAAATTTTGCTCTGCAAAATCTTTTACCCTACATAACTCATCTTTTTCTTATCAGCCATGGCCTGGGCTTCCCTGCTACTGGATAATATACCTTTAAGCTTCTGCTCGAATTGTTCTGCCTGCTTTATAAGAGGTTTTACATCGACTTTAAGGTTAAGATACTTATCAAGCACCTTGATTGTGCGGGCAGCAGCGCTGCTGTCAGGCAGCTCTGAGAATGTCTCTGTAAATATACATGTTAAAGTGACATCAGCCCTAAGCATAAGAGCTCCTGTAACTCCAAGGATTATCCCTTCTTTCAAAGGCTTTGTTCCAGTTGCTTCAAGCTTTTTCTTCCTGGATTCAGAACTTGAATAATAAAACACTCTTGAATCTGCCACGCTTGCCTTGCTTCCAACACCTTCTATGCTGATTATCTCTTTTGCATTCACAACCTTTGCAAGCTTATTTATCTGTTCAGCAAGTTTCCACTCAAAGCCTGCAACTGCTGTGATTGCATGTATGAGTATAAGATTATATTTCTTGTTATAAAATATGCCCAAAGGTTCAACAACCTTTTCTTCGTGTATAGCTACTATTGCTGGGCTGTCATCATTGCAAATCTTGCCTATCTGCTCTGTCTCAAGATGATTTATAAGATATTCAGTAGCAATCGTACCAACAAGACCGAATCCAGGGAAGCCTTCTATGATTATAGGACTTTTGGGTTTTTTTGTAAGTTTTAGTTCCATCATAAGCACCTCATGTTGTAATAATGTATTGTATTTATTTTTTTTATCTCAATAGTATTTAATTGTTATGTTTTACAATAAGTAAAAAGTCAAATGTAACAGAGCACAAGCATCTTCAAAACTTAGGATAGGTTATTAGGAGGCTCTGCGTCCCCGGATGGGGCTTCCCCCCGCGACGAGCAGGATAAGGAAAAGGATTAAGTTTTGACTGATGATGCTGGTGCTCCTTGAATAGCAGACTTTTTACTTATGTTTTACAAAAATGTTCTTAGATGCGATATATTTATAAACCCAACGCAATTTATCTATATTATCGAGGGGTAAGCAGGTTAAGGCTCGCTTATACTGGAGACATTAGTTTATTTCTATGTTTCTGTTCTCTCAATAAAAATTATTTACAAATAGGAAGAGGCAATAAAAATGGCAAGGATGTATTCACGAAAACGAGGGAAATCAGGCTCCACAAAGCCTGCAAAAAAAGCTGTGCCTACATGGATAAGGTACAAGGTAAAAGAGGTAGAGATGCTTGTGGTCAAGCTTGCAAAGGCAGGGAACAGTCCTTCAATGATAGGGACTTTACTCAAAGACTGCTATGGCGTACCTGACACAAAGCTTATAACAAAAAAGAAGATAACGCAGATACTTGAAGAAAGAGAACTTCTATCTGCAATCCCTGAGGATCTTATGGCGTTGATCAAGAAAAGCATTTCAGTAAGAAAGCATATTGAGAACAACAAACAAGATACAGGCGCATTAAGAGGATTCCAGCTTACTGAATCTAAGATTAGAAGGCTTATCAAATATTATAAAAAATCAGAGAGGCTCTCTGTTGACTGGAAGTATGATCCAAAGAGGATTGCATTGCTTCTGGATTAGATTCTTTTCTTTTCTTTTAATTTTTTTTAAAATCTTTCCAAGGTTTTTCTCTTAAGCTCATTATACATGACTGCTGTGACAAGCGCGCTGTCTTTATGCATATTTGACAGAACTTCTTCAAGAACTTGCTGATAAGGCCTGATGGTTATGACAAGATCCTCAGCTGGTTCTGGTTCTGGCTGCTTGATTTTTTCCAGGCAATAAGCTCTTACAATATGCAGTTTCATTTCTAAAGACCCAGGCAGGGGATAGATTGTTGCCATATATTCAATTGTTCCTGCACTATATCCTGTTTCTTCCATAAGCTCTCTGTTAGCTGCATCCTCTATAGACTCGCCTTTTTTGATGCCTCCCTGGATCAGTTCTAACATATCTTCCTTTACAGGATGCCTGTACTGGGTCGCTAATAAGAGAATATCACTGTTGATAAAAGCGAGCATAGCTACACCCTCACCTATCTTTATGACATCATAATCATATTCAAGACTGTTCCTTGGAAGAATAAGCCTGTCTTTCCTCAACTCAAGCCAGCCTTTGTAAACTTGTTCTGAAGATATTATTTTGGGTTTTTTTGTCATCTTGCTTTACTCTGATTCTCATTTAAGGTAATTACTATAAAGCGTATGTAATAAGTTATATATAAAATAGCAGTAGCATCTTCAAAACTCAGGAAGTGTTTTTGGACGGCTCTGCGTCCCCGTCAACTGGTTACGCTCGGTTGACACGCAATGTGGAGCATGAAGCTCCACTACGCGGCTTTGAGAGTCTAAGCAGACGAGCCGCGAAGTGTGACCTTGTGTCACACCACCTTTTATCAAATTTTGTTAAAATTTGGGGACAACCCCCCGCGACGAGCAGGATATCCTAATCGAAGGAGTTTTGACCTGATGATGCTACTGCTCTAAGAATAGTAAACTTATTACATACTATAAAGCTCATGCACCATCTCTATGAACATTGCATTGCTCCATGCCTGGCATAAGCAGCCTTCTGCTTTCTGTTTTGAAGCGCTGCTCAATTCGCTGTGGTGGCAGATGAAGCCCTTGTATAATATGTCTTTAATGCTGGCATTGAGAATCCTGTCTATGTAGCTCTTAAAGTACTTTTTATCAACCCTTGCCATTGCAATCGCAGTAAGATTATTGATCCAGAACCATGAATCCCCTCTGTGATAGCTCTGTGGTGTCTCTCCAGTATATTCAGCGCAGAAAAGTGGGTTTCCCTTATCGATTGTCGCAATCCCTCCCCACCGCAGCCAGAGCTTAGGCAGCACTGTGCTGAAGCACTTTTTCCATTCCTTTTTTGAAAGCAGATCAGGATATATGTAGGCTGCTATGAAAACATTAGGCCTTATTGTCCAGTCATCAAGCCCATCTGCAAGATAACTTCCATTCCAGAATTTTTCCTTTACTTTTGCTTTCAGTCCTCTTTCAAGATTCCTGAATATTTCTTTCCCACTTAGTTCATAAGCAATCTTGTACATCGCAAGCCTCAAAGCCTGTATCTCTATCCTTATTCCTGCGCGGTTGTCTCCGTCCCATACAGTATCCATCCAGGTCTCCTGAGGTTTGTTAAGCGCAAATTTGTCAAGATCTGCAGAAGTGAAATTCTGGAAAAGGAGCTTCAATGATTTTTCTATCTGTCCTTTGGCATATCCACTGAAAAAGCTGCTGAAATATTTCTTTTTAAGCCTCCTCTTTTTTTCATTATCAAGAATGTCTCTCAGGTCTGCACACCGCCTGAACATCCACCCTGTGCCATCAGCAGTCTCAATATCCGTAGCAGGAAATCTGTTTGGAATCCTTCCATTAGATCCTACTGCTTTCAGTTCTCTCATCAGTACATCGCTGCAGAACCTGTACTCTTTCAGAAGCAGAAGTGATTTGAGTGATATAGCTTCATCCCTTGTCCAGAACTGGAAGAACCATGGCTGACCTGCAAATATACCTGGCTCTCCATTTGATTGCATACTTTTGCCTGAATCTGATAACCCAATACAAAGGTCTTTCATGCTCTGCGATGCAAGATTATATGCAAATGAAAGCTCTTTATTCCCTGCGATCTTTACAAATGAATCTTCTATCCTTTTCTTTTCTTTTTTTTTCAATGCTTCAAGATTCTTTTTTACATAACCTGCATTTTTTACAGCATCCTTCTTGTCTTTTGCAGCAGAGATTATAATATTCTCAGCGAGTATATGCAGGCCTTCATACACATACCATTCTGATGGCCCTGACTCTCTGTTCATATCAAAAGCGTATTGTTTACTTACCCATTTATTTGCCAGCTTATATCTTATATTATCCCCGCATATCGCAATGTACAGCTTATCTTCTGTTTTTCCATGTGAATCATCTTCCCTTTTGTCTGTCTTTTTTGTGAACTCGATGATGATATAATCCCCTTCCTCATATATCCTGTAATCCTTTCCCCATTTCCTCAGGTCATATGACTTGCGGACATCAAACTTTATATTAACTGGCTGCTCTTTTTTCATGGAGCAGGCAAGCACATCAAATCCATGAGGTATAAAAAAAGCCTGCTCATGTGACTTGAAAGAAACATCAAGACCTGAAAGATTATTTGTAATTTTCCTTATAGGATTTCTGGAAGCATCTCTGTTTGATACAGAATCAAGAATCCTGTACATCTCTCCATCTATATAACAGAACATGCCGCTGTACCTGCTGTTGATTCCCTTGGAGAAATAGCTTCCCCTTCCATTGCAGATCATGAAGCCTGCATTCTCATTTATGTTCTTTTCTACAGAATATTGCTGGAGTTTATGAATAATTTTCATTTTTCATGATCCCTGTAAAATCCTGCGGCATCTTCTGGAGGCACAATAGTGATTATGATATCTGATGAGAATTCAAAGCCTGCCCTGATTGATAGTCTTGGAGTAATATGTATCTGAAGATGAAGATCTTCCCCTTTAGGAGAATAGTGTATGAAAAAGTTGTACGGAGCATTAAGCTCTTTGAGTTTTCGCAAAACCCTGAGGAAAATATCTGCAAGCTGAAGATAGCCATTATCATCGAGATCCGAAAGCCTTTTAATATGCATCTTAGGTAATACCCATGCCTCAAAATTGAATCTTGAAGCATAAGGGCAGAAAGCTGCAAACTTATCGTTCTCAAAACATCTCCTGTCACTTGTCTTTTCTATATCAACTATCTCGCAATAAGGGCATGATTCATATCTTTTGACAGCTTCTGCCTCTGCTGCAACATTCTGGTTGATTATATTTGAGGCAATAATCTGCGTATGGGAATGCAGCAGCGAAGTGCCTGCTTTTTCCCCATGGTTCTTGAATATTGACACATACTTTATGTGCTGAAGTTTCTCAAGTTCCCTTATCCTCATGTCATATACCTTCAACACTTCAGCAAATTCCTCCTCTGACATATCCCATAACTGCTTATCATGGTCTGGAGTCTCGACAATTATCTCGTGCACACCATAGGATGATGAGAAAGTGAAATATTTGTTATGTGTCTGGATATCAAACTGACCCTCAAGCTTCTCTGCAGGAAACTTGTTGTCAAATACGCGGATTTTCCAATTGCCTTGTTTGTCATCTATGCAGAATTTTTCAGGAGGAGTCTTGTCCTCATTCCCTGGGCAGAAATAACATAGACCCTTTTTCTCTTTCTTGCTTTTGCTCTTGAACTCATGCGGCCTCTTGCTTCTTTCTGATGCTATTATAACCCATCTGTCCAAAATATAATCTTTCCTGAGTTCTCCCATATTCTATCCCTCTTTTATGAATGATATGATGTTAGCTTTTGTTTAAATAGTTTTAGTTTAAAATTTTAGTTTAATCATTCTGTTACATATATCAGCGTGTCATCCCAGCCATCTTTTATCTTCCCGTTTTTCATATTCCTGCCAGGCATATAATTGTGCAACATCCTAAGCATCACACTAAGCTCAATAACAGATGTGTCTATTATAACATCTTTGCCAAAGACCTGCTGAAAACATGGCACAATCTCAGCATTGATTATTTCTATTATGTCTGCATGGCTCATGCTTTCAATTATCATCACAAGCATCAGATGGCCATTACTTTCTCCTATGTATGATTCAAGCACATGCTTAGAATTGAAAGCTGCTGAATCAGATCCTGTATCTATTGAATCAACAAGCATTTTTCTTGTTATTCCAAGCCTGAATTTAAGGGTAACCAGGTTTCTTGCATTGAAATGGCAAAGTCCATCTGTAAAAGAATGAAGGTATGTAAAATATGAGATCAGGTTTTGCGCTTCAAGCGCTTTCCTTTTCCTGTTCACAGTCCGCAGTGGAATGCCTGTCAGCCTTGAGATCTTATTATCTGATATTCTTGGGTTTTTTATCAGCTGCTTTACAATATGGTACTCCTGTGAATCCAACTCTTTATTTTTATCCATCTTTTTTTTGCTTTTATCTTGTTAAATTTTATGCCAGAGATATAATAAATATGATATATATATAGCATATTGAATTAATAAATGATATAAATACTTTTCTATTTTATAAAATTTGGCAGAATCCCTTACCCCTTATTTTTGCATGCAAAAGCTTAAATAATACAAATCCCCTAATTGTAAAAGGATATACATTATAACAAAATATCATAAAAATGATTAATATATAACCTATATGCGCAATATACGCTAATTGCTTAAACTACATAAAAAAAAGAAAGAGGAAAGAAAGACAATCAATACAATGAAAGTACTTATGTTCGGCTGGGAGTTTCCACCATTTAAAAGCGGAGGATTAGGGACTGCATGCTATGACCTTACCAAAGGGCTGGCAAGGCAGGGAGTTAATGTGACATTTGTAATGCCAAGTGCTCCTGAAGGAGCTGATTCTGATTTTGTCAGGATAATCGGATGCAATAATCTAAAGGATAGGATAAAGATAAAGAAGATACACAGCATACTGCAGCCGTATATGACTTCAGAATCATACCATAGATCATTAAAGAATGCTCCTCATTTCAAGAGCAAGGGAGAGGTATATGGCAGCAATCTATACAAAGAGGTATATAGATATAGTGAATCTGCAAGATTCATAGCAGAGGAAGAGAATTTTGATGTGATACATGCGCATGACTGGATGACATACCAGGCAGGCATAAATGCAAAGCAGGTATCAGGAAAGCCTCTTGTGCTGCATATGCATGCAACAGAATTTGACAGGACTGGAGGCAACCCTAACAGCTATATATCCCATATAGAGTACACAGGCCTGAAAAGCGCTGATAAGATAATAGCAAACAGCAACTATACAAAGCAAAATATCATCAACCATTATAATATCGAGCCAGAAAGGATTGAGATTGTCCACTGGGGTATTGATCCTGATAATCTTTATCTTAATATGGATTATGATCCTGCAATCAAGAAAAGCAGGGATAAGATAGTGCTGTTTCTTGGCAGAATCACACTGCAGAAGGGTCCTGACTATTTCATAGAGGCTGCAAAAAAAGTGCTTGATTTTGAAAAAAATGTAAAATTTGTTGTTGCAGGAGAAGGCGACATGCTCGACAGGATGATAGACCGGACTGTTGAATTGGGCATATCAGATAAGTTCTTATTTACTGGATGGCTGAAAGGAGCAGATGTATATAAAGCCTTCAAGATGGCAGACCTTTATATAATGCCTTCAGTCTCAGAGCCGTTTGGATTGGTTGCGCTTGAAGCAATAAGAAACAGCACTCCAATAATAATATCAAAGAATTCAGGTGTATCAGAAGTAGTAAGCCATGCATTAAAAGTTGATTTCTGGGACATCAACCAGATGGCAAACCATATTGTAAGTATCATAAAATACAAAGAGCTTGAAGAAGAGATGAAAGAGAACTGTTATAAGGAATCATGCAGGTTTAATCTTGACAAGCCTGCAAGAGAATGTATCCATGTATATGATAGGGTGGTATCAGGTTGAATACAAAAAAAAGGGTGATAAATTAGATGGTAAGTACATGCTTTTATTTCCAGGTGCACCAACCATACAGGTTGAGAAATTACACGATATTTGATATTGGAGAGAACCATGATTATTTTGATCATCCAAAAAATAAGGAGATTCTGAACAAGGTCGCAGGGAAGTGTTATATTCCTGCAAATAAAGTCATGCTTGATATTCTCAACAATGTTCCAGAGTTCAAACTAAGTTATTCTTTCTCAGGCATACTTCTTGACCAGCTTGAGGAATATTCTCCTGATGCACTTACATCTTTTCAGGAGCTTGTAGATACAGGAAGGGTAGAGCTTCTTAGTGAGACATATCATCATTCACTCTCTTTTCTTTATTCAAAAGAAGAGTTCAGGGATCAGGTGCGCATGCATAAGAGGAAGATAAAAAAGCTTTTCAACTACAGCCCAAAGGTTTTCAGGAACACTGAGCTGATATATAATAATGAGCTCGCAAGCTATGTAGAAGACATGGGATATAAAGGAATAATTGCAGAGGGCGCAGACCATATCCTCGGCTGGAGATCACCTAATTTTCTATACAAGCCTGCTGCATCAAAAAGCATAAAGCTGATACTAAAGAACTATAAGCTTTCAGATGACATAGCTTTCAGGTTCTCTGAGAAGAGCTGGAAAGACTGGCCTCTTACAGCCCCAAAATTCTGCCAATGGCTGAATGCTGCAAACGGAAGCGGAAATTGCATAAACCTTTTTATGGATTATGAGACATTTGGAGAACATCAGTGGGAAGATACAGGAATCTTTAAGTTCCTCAGGCATCTTCCAGAAGAAATATTAAAGCATCCTGACAATGATTTTGCCACTCCATCTGAGCTTGTGAAGCGTTATCCTGTGATGGGAGAACTTGATATTCATAACCCTATATCCTGGGCTGATGTTGAGAGAGATCTTTCTGCATGGCTCGGCAACAGGATGCAGCAGGCATCATTAAGAAGGATATATGATCTTGAGAGAAGCATAAAGCTGAGCCAGGATAAAAGTCTTTTGGATGACTGGAGAAAGCTGCAGATAAGCGATCATTTCTATTACATGTGCACGAAATGGTTCAGCGACGGTGATGTGCATAAATATTTCAATCCTTATGACAGTCCGTATGAATCATTCATAAATTTCACAAATGCAATCAATGACATTATGATCAGGCTTAAAGATGAAGACAGGAGGGGGCGTATCATTAACAGAGCATCAATAATAGAGGAGAGCGTAAGTTAAAAGACAATGAACAAAAAGAGGTAAACAATGTTCAAAATCGAAAAATTTATAGATGAGAATACTTTAAATCTTAAAAAAGGGGGATTTTTGCAGAGAAATAACCTGCAATAAATCTATAAAAAAGGGGTGAACAATGACAAAGAACATATTAAGAAAACTAAAACCTGATGAATATTTTTATTTGCATGACGGAAAAGTAATAAAGAGTATAGAAGAGTTCCCGTTAATCCTTAAAGATATAAGCGATGATACTTTCAGATACCATGTCAACCCCGAGATAAATGATTTTGCAAACTGGATAAAGTTTCTTTCTGACGATGCTGATTTTGTTGCAAAGGTAGAGAAATGCCTTACAATGGATGATATGATCAATGCTGCCAATGTAAAGATAAATTCCCTGAAGAAAGTGACTGAAGCTGTAAAGAAAGTTCAGGAACAGGCTGTAGGCGCGGTCAAACTAAAGGCAGAGAAAAAGCCCTTGCCAAAAAAGCCACGTGTTGTGAAAAAAAAGGCTGCAAAAAAGAAAGCAGCGCCAAAAAAAAGAGTTATGAAAAGACTGAAAATTGCAGAGAAAAAAGCAGTGGCAGGAATTAAAACTGCAGAAAAAAAAGTTGGAGAAAGAGCTACTGAAGTAAAGGAAGGAGTGATAAAGAAAATAAATGCAATAATCCCAACTAAGGCAAGATCAAAATCAAAGTTAAAACGCGCCCCAGAATATCTAACCGCTGGAATAAGGGAATATCTTCTGGGAATAATAACCGGGCTGATACTAGGCCTGATATTAAGCAGTTTTATTTAAAAAAAATTCCAATTACCTCAAGCTATGAGGTATTTTTAAACTTTACTGGAATCAATCTAAATGTAGCAAATCTACAGGGGATTGAATTCAGTAAAGTGAAAAAAGTTTCGCTGAAACTTTCTGTATCTCAATATAACCACTCCTAAAGCAGTATACAAAAAGCAACATTTATATACCAGCAATTCTTTTATGAATAATATCTGTTAAAACTGATTATTTAAGAAGGTAATAATATGGTAATACTATTTGACCAGTTCAATCTGCCTGACGACATCTATGAGATAATCTTCGCTACAAAGCAGCAGGAGATAGTAGCAAAAGTGCTTATAAGGACTATGAAAGAGCACGATGGAGAGCTGAACAAGACAGAGATGTCATTCTTTGCAACACAGCTGCATGAAGGCAAGTTCGAGACTGAGATAAATGAACCTGGCTATGAGGGCAGGAAGGTAAAGTTGGCTTACAACAAGAGGCAGTTCTATGACAGGATCCTTACTCCCATGAAAAGTATGGGAATGATATATTATGATCTCTATAAGAAGATATACAAGATATCTGACAAATTTACAAAAGAGGTTAACAAGATAGGCATATTGTGGCAGAGGGAAGTGAATAATCCTCTTGGCGCTAAACTCAAAAAGTGATTTGATTTGATATTAATGCAAATCATGTGATGTTGCATGAAAAAGATAAATTCTACTAAAGTTGCAAGAAATTTTGTTCTTGCCCAGGGATTAAAGAAGCGATATGGCCAGATAAATAGCCTCAAAGACTACAAAACGATTTATAAAGAGGTGCAAAAAGAAGTCGCTGCTTATTCAGAGCAAAAGTTGTGGAAGCTTATTACAGATTCCTCCAGAAAAAGACGCTACAATCAGTTTCAATGGTATGAGACAAAAGTCAGTCTGGATAAGATAGGACTCTGGCCGCGTATGAACCAGATAGCGGACAATCTACTTATAAAAGATGCTCAATGGTCAATTAATCAGATATATACCAGTTCAGGTAAACTTCTCAAAGGCCAGCTTAACCACCTGTTTAGGATATTGCCTTTTGTTCAGTTTCTAAACAGGCAGGTGCCAATAATTGTGGTAAAAGGAGGTACAATAAGAAAAAAGCCATATCTGAAAGAGAAGTATGACATTGATGATGGCTGCCATCGTGCAGTTTGCTTGGGCTTATTGGGAAGAAGAGTAATAAATGCCTATATAGGAATAGAAAAGGAAGAATGATGTATATCAGTTTTAGATAAGTATTCTCTATATTTATTATTCACCATTTTTATGATTAACTGACAAAACCAAAAGCTTTTAAAACAATTATCAATTCATTCAAACCAGAGTCATAAGTCAAAAATGGAAGAAGAAAGATATGAGTACCAGCTGAAGATTCCGAAAGAGAGGATTGCTGTGCTTATCGGCAAGGAAGGAGACATAAAAAAAAAGCTTGAAGAAGAAACAGATACTGAGATTAATATTGATTCAAAAGAAGGAGAGGTTACAGTATCAGGCTCTGACGCGCTTGATCTCCTGACAGCAAGGGAAATAATAAAAGCTGTTGGAAGAGGATTTAACCCAGAGATAGCGATGCTCTTGCTGAAGCCGGATTATGGTCTTGAGATTATTTCAATAAACGATTATGCAAAGACAAGCAATGACGCTATCAGGCTTAAAGGAAGAGTTATAGGCAAGGAAGGCAAGGCGCGCAGAATAATTGAAGATATGACTGGCTGCAGCATCTCTGTATACGGCAAGACTCTTGCAATAATTGGAGAGAGCGAAAAGCTTGCGATAGCGAGAAAAGCTGTGGACTCTTTGCTTAAAGGAAGCCCGCACTCAAGAATATATCGCTGGCTTGAACGCCAGAGAAGGCAGATGAGAGACCATTTATTCATTGAAAGGACAGGAGATTCAGAAGATGAAGGCAAAGAAGATAATATTAAGGAAGAGTGATTTTTGACAAGGGTGATTTTTGTAATGGCTGAACAAACAACATTGACTGGGAATCCTGCAGGAAAAACAAAGACAAAAGCTCATGAGCTTGCCACAAAGCAAAGAGACATAAGCGTAAGCGAATTCTTTGAGAAAAACAGGCATCTTCTTGGATTTGACAACAAGCGCAAGGCTCTTATGACAACAATAAAAGAAGCAGTAGACAATGCGCTTGATGCATGCGAGGAAGCAAGAGTCATGCCTGAGCTGATTGTTGAAGTTATAGAGATGGGCAATGACCGGTTCAGGGTCATTGTTGAGGATAATGGTCCTGGGATTGTCAAAAAGCAGATACCTAACATCTTTGCAAAGCTCCTTTATGGAAGCAAGTTCCATACTCTTTGTCAGAGCCGCGGACAGCAAGGAATCGGCATATCAGCATCAGTATTGTATTCGCAGCTTACAACAGGCAGGTCAGCAAAGGTTATATCAAGGATATCAAGAAAACATCATGCTTATTATTATGAGCTTGGAATTGACACTATAAAAAATAAGCCGCTTATAAAGAAAGAAAAGGAAATTGAATGGGACAAGGATCAGGGCACAAGGATCCAGCTTGACATTGAAGCAAGCTATCTTGGAGGAAGCCAGTCTATTGATGAATACCTTAAAGAGACAGCTATCGCAAACCCTCATGCTACTATAATCTATACAAATCCAAAAGCAGAGCAGATAATATTTCCAAGAGTAGTGGATCAGATTCCAAAAGAGCCAAAAGAGATCAAGCCACACCCATATGGAGTAGAGCTTGGGATGATGATGAGAATGCTTCAGGCAACAGAAGCAAAGACATTGCAGGTATTCCTCACTAAGGAATTCACAAGAGTTGGATCAGGGACAGCAAAGCTCATCTGTGAGAATGCAGCTCTGCTTCCAAGTACCCGGCCAAGAACAATGAAGAGGGAGATGACAGAGCAGCTTATGAAAGGTATAAAAGAGACAAAACTTATTGCTCCTCCTATGGAATGCATAAGTCCTATAGGAGCTGATTCTCTTGAGAAAGGCATGAGAAAGGAAATAAATGCAGAATTCTATGCAACAGTTACAAGGTCACCTACAGTTTACAGGGGCAATCCTTTTGTAATTGAGGCAGGTATCGCTTATGGCGGTGACCAGCCAGGAGATCATGCAGTACGAATGTTAAGATTTGCAAACAGGGTTCCGCTGCTTTACCAGCAGGGAGCATGCGCCATCACAAAATCAACGATTGCAACAGGATGGAGAAGCTATGGACTGAGCCAAAGCAGGAATGCGCTGCCTGTAGGCCCTGCTACTATAATCGTGCATATAGCATCTGTATGGGTCCCTTTTACATCAGAGAGCAAAGAATCTATAGCTCATTACCCAGAGATTATGAAAGAGATAAGGCTGGCGCTTCAGGATGTTGGAAGAAAGTTGTCAAGCTATGTGCATAAGAAAAAAAGGATACTTGCAGAATCAAAGAAAAGAGGGCATATAGAGACATTCATGCCAATAATTGCTGATTCACTAAAGGACCTTCTTGGCCTTAAGGATGATGATAAAGATAAGATTGAAGAATACCTTTCAGTTATTCTTGAGCATACAAGAGGTAATCTTGAAGATACCACATTTGATCCTTCAAAGAATTTAGATTATGATAAAGAGCTTGCTTCAATAGGCAGGAATGGAGAAGATGAAAAATCAGGCCATGATGACCCTAAGGGAGATGATGGGAAGAAGGAAAAAGAGCAGGAAGAGACAGGTGCAGGAGGTGAGCAGTGATGGTAAAAGATGTGATTAAACAGATATTAGGGATTGCGCAGGATATTTATGGAAAGATACTCCAGAAGAAGCAGCCTGAGGTTGAGACGCCTTTAAGGGCGTTATCTAATGTAAAATATGATGAGAAAAAGGGGTATTTTGAGCTTAATGGAAAGATGAAGAAAAGGACTCTTACTGCATCATCTGTCAAATCATTTGCGCAGACACTCAAGATGCTTGACCTGTCAAAGAATATAGTAGATACTAATGATATAGCTACAAAGAGAGAGGCTTATTACGTATCAAAGAACTGGGGGCCTGCGCGTTTCAATGAGCAGCCTGAATCAGACGCTGTAATGGATGATATAGAAGCAATGCTCATGGTCAACAGGGAGCAGATGGGATTCATACCTGAAGAAAAAGGTGGAGACATTGCAGGAAAGCTGATTGTTATAGATAAAGACTCTGACACAGGCAAAGAGATTAAGATAGATTGCACAAAGATGGGTACAGGAGCTTATTCTATTCCTATATCTGTAGAGCATCTTAAGTTCCAGACTAATGCACAATTCATACTTGCTATAGAGACAGCAGGTATGTTCCAGAGGCTTGTAAAGCATAAGTACTGGAAAAAAGCCAATTGCATACTCATATCATTGGGAGGTGTCCCTACAAGGGCATGCAGGAGGTTCATCAGAAGACTCAGCGACGATAAAAAGCTTCCTGTATATGTATTCACAGACGGGGATCCTTATGGATTCGGCTCTATCTACAGAACACTTAAGGTTGGTTCAGGAAATGCTGCGCACATCAACGAGTATTTCTGTGTGCCGCAGGCAAAGTTCATTGGCATAACGCCGCAGGATATTATAGATTACAAACTGCCTACCCATCCTTTAAAAGAAGTTGACTTCAAGAAAATAAAGGATCTTATCAAGAACGATCCCTTTGTGCAGACGCATAAGCCATGGCAAAAAGCATTGAAGCAGCTATACAAGATGAAAGTAAGGGCAGAGCAGCAGGCATTGGCGAAACACGGCCTTAACTTCGTGATCAGCGACTACCTGCCAAATAAGATAAAGGATCATAAGACCTGGCTTCCTTAATCTTGTTGATATTCATATAAAAACTTGAATGTATTCTTTGAGAATGTTGTTATTTATTTTTATTATTATCTTATGATCTGGTTTCAATCCATTCTTCGTAAGCATATGGATTGTTGCCCATGTTTTCTGATGATCCAATTCAGGATTATACTGTTTCTTATGATCAAATACTCCATTTTCATCAAGTGGATTATAATATGGCCTGATTAATATTGTTTGCGTATCTTTTATGTATATTCCCCTTATGTATTTATTGTATATTGAGTTCCCAAACTCATGTATTGTACTTGCATGGTGGCTAGATAGCTTAGCTGACAGGAATTCTTGTGTCTCAGGGTCAAAAGAGAATTTGCCAACATAAGCTTTTTCATCATAAGAAGGGGCATTTGTGGGTCTCATATTAAGGATAAAATCATCAGTTGGATACCAGCTAAGATAACCTTCTTTTAATTCTTTTGGAATATTTACATCAACCCAATCATCTATTGTTGATATATTTCTCCTGTTAGCTGTTGCTATCTTGTCTAATCCTGCTATCTTTTCAGGAGATGTAATGGGAAATTGGTAGTCCCACCCATCATATTTACATATCCTTATCTCATATTCGACGATTTAAATCACCTAATATTATTGAAGAATATAATTGATTTAAATATTTATTCTAAATAGGTTCCTAAGACTCAGCTTTAGCTGGGGATAGCCAATCCTCCTAAAAATAAAAATTATTCTTGCGCGAAGGCAGGGATTAATTCTTTTTGCGGATTACCACTAAGCCTATCAATATAGCAATCAATCCTAATCCTAAAGTGATTGTTGAGAACTCAGGGATATCAACGCTGCTTACCAGCTTTGTATCATTTGCTTCAAGTGTTACAAAGTTTGCAGATGAACATGTTACATTGTATTCATGCATAGCAGCAGTTACAAATGATTTAGTATAGTTGTAATCAGAAGTATTAAAATCCATTGTGTACTCTGTATCCCAATCATCATCAAATGTAATATTACATTCACCAGAGATTGGAGTTCCATCTGTTGAGTTTATGTATTCTGCTGTGAATTCAATTGGATCAAGAGGATAGAATACTCCTGCCTGCGCTTCTGTTGTAAGATTAGCATCTGCTCCTGCTGCGAATCCTGTGAAGTGTAAGACATCAAATGTTAGGTTTGTTCCAATACATTGTATGTTTGAACAGACTCCATCTAATTCACAGTTCTTTCCTCCTGAGATTATATCATCTTTTGATGTAAATGTTCCTTCTTGATATGTGATTGTAGCAACAGGGCATGTTACACCTTTTAATGTAATTGTTGCAGAAGTGTTGAAGCTTTCATCCAAAGCAGCAGTATTGACAGATATGAATTCATCTTCGATTACTATGTTAGTGTCGTAATCCTGAGCTTCTGCATTTATTTCAGTGCTTTCTGGGAATTTGATCTTCCCTTTGCCTGTTACTGCTAAAGTTAAGTTTGTTACATTTGTTATATCTGCAACAGTTGAGAAGTTTGTGGTTTCAGTTGATGTGAAATTTGAGGATGTTGTTGTTGTTGATGGATTCTGAATGCAACGAACTGAAAAACCAAACACCTTACTGTCAGTCCAGCGCCAGACCGTAGAGAGGCTTGAACGCAAGTAGCGTAACCACGCATCAACACCCGACTCCAGCGACGACCAGAAGTACGCAATTGAGCCGCGATTGTAAATATAACCATCAGAATAGCGGTAGCCAGCAAGAAGACATTCAAAGCCTGATGTTCCACAGGGAGGGGTGGCTCCATAACAAATATCTGGAACAAGCCCGGACTTCTTTAATTTATCTCCTTCATCTGTGCCTCGGTAACCGCCAGCAATAGTATCATATGGAAAATCAGTCTCGCAGGTTTCTGAAGTGCAGACCTCTTGTTCTAATGTAGTAAACTCATCATGTGTTGGAATATGCCATCCACTTGGACAAATACCCTGAGCACCTTCTGTAGTAACATACTGCATTGCTTCATTCCATTGGTATAAGCCACCATCAGTAGTACAGATAGCCTCATCATCATTATAACAATATTTTTCAATTAAAGCATTGTTGCTTTGTGTGGTTACACCTGTAACCTTTGTTCCAACATTCAAGTTCTCTGCAAACCAGCACTGCTCTCCGATTAAGACAGTGTTATAGTTTTGTCCTTCGTAAGGTACAGTATCACCACAAGTAGCAAAAGGAGTAGGTGGTGGTGTGCTGTAAGGTTCACTTGGTGGTGTGAAGTCAGAAGTCCATCTTGCTATACCTTTTGAGATGCGGAGTTCGTCTATGTAGCCATT
>DAOVBM010000061.1 GCA_030670545.1 Candidatus Woesearchaeota archaeon | reverse complement strand
ATTTTAGCAAAATTTGGTAAAAGGTGGTGTGACACAAGGTCACACTTCGCGGCTTTCAATAAGAATTAATTGCCGCGTAGTGGAGCTTCATGCTCTACATTGCGTGTCAACTGAGCGTAACCAGTTGCGGGGACGCAGAGCATTCTAATAACTCATCCCAAGTACTTGGAGAGCAAAGCTCTCTAAGTCCTTAATGAGCTACGCTCATCAAGGTTTGAAGGTGCTTGTGCTCTGTGACATCTGACTTTCATACGTTTTGATGCAAAAAATTTATATAACAAACAGATAATAGTTGTGTTATGGAACAAAAATATCTAATAATGCCCCTTCTATTGCTCATAATAGCTTTTTCAGGGTGCGCGTACAAGTTTGATTATTCAGAGCTTGAATACATGGAAGTCCATGAATCAACAGACATAGAAGACTGGAACATGGGCATATTTGATAAGAATTATACTATTGATTTTGTAAAAGTGACAATTGATGGAAAAGAGCCGGTGGTTAATCCTGATGAGATTGCAAAGAATATCACTGCTGTTGTCAATGAGTACAGCCTGCAGATTGGAGTCTACGGCAGGAATGAAAGCTGTGAGATCAAGGATAGGGAGCCAGGGCTTGCAATCCTCAGATACAAGCTTGGCACAATCACTATTGAAGATGATCTGTGTGACAATGAGAGCATATCCTCAATCGCATATCAGGAGATAATGTCATTAATTGGGTGATTCTTCAAAATATCCTTAGCTTCAAATCAATTCTAACTTATTACTTGATTTGGTTAAAGGAAAAATTTATATATTAACAGATTAATTGCAAGTATATTAAATCAGTTTGGGGTGGTTTATATGTCAGAAGGAATTATTGTAAAAGCAAAGATTAAGGACATTGCATCAGGATTTAGTGTTGCATCAGAATTTTCAGAAGCTCTCAATGGTAAGGTTATGCAGCTTATCAAAGAATCATGCAGGCGCGCAGAAGCTAATGGAAGAAGAACTGTAATGGCTAAGGATCTGTAGAATTATTTTATTATCTTTTCAAGCCTTTTATTATATTCTTTTATCTTTTTCTCAATAGCAGCAAGCTTTGCTTTTGGATACTTTTTGCTCTTCTTCAGCTTGCTAAGCCTGCCTTTCAAAGCGCTTATCTCTTTCCTTATTGCTGCGACTGCTTCCTTACCCGCTTTCTTTTCTGAAATCTTCATGGGCAGCTTTTCCTCAGCCACAGGCTTTGGCGATGGAAGAAGTTCAGGCTTTTCAACAGTCTCTGCAACCTTCTTCTCAAGCTCTTCAAACCGCTTCAGCTTTTTTTCCCTGAAATCAATGTAGCTGTCCAGCTTTCCCTCAAGCTCAACAATCATATTTTCCATGGCAATTTCTTCTGCAGTCTTTGCGCGGCGCATGAACTTCATCATCTTCTCTGCTTCAATCACTTCAATCATTGATTTCCTGAGTCCTTTTAATGCCAGGCCAAGCTTTCTTTTCTGCGCAGCAGGCTTTGTATCTTTCTCTGCGCCAATTACCTTTACTTTCCTGATCTCTTTCTCAAGCTTCTTATATGCCTCTTCTTTATCATTTATTCTCCTGCTCGCTTTTGCAAGATAGTTAAATAGCTTAAACTTATGCTTTTCCAGAATTGCAGAAACCATTCTATACAAAAAAACCTTTTTTCTTTTTCTTTGGAGGAGGGGGAATCCTGCCGGGTAGTGGCATAGACGGCGCAGTAGGTCTTCTAGGAGGCGCTGTTGGTGGCAGTGGCGCTATGCGATGCTCTTCAAATCCCATAGTTGGAGAAGGCATTCTTCTTGGCATTGGAGGAGGACCGACAGGCGGCATCTCATGATGCTCAACTGCTCCAGGTATAGGAGGAATCCTTGAGGAAGGAGGCGCAACAGGCGCTTCTGTCTTCTTTTTCATCATCTTCTTCATCTCTTCAAGTGTATCATGCAATATTATTATGCCGTCAGCAATCTTTGCATTCTGCTCAAACAGCTCATTTACATTAGAATCAATATCTATTACCTTCTTCTGCGTCTCTTCTACTTTCTTCTCTTCCTCGCGTATCTCTTTTGTAGCTTCCCTGAATATGTCCATAAGGTCTTTTATGTTCTCGTTAAGACCGTCTATAGAAGACTGTACACCCTTGTCAGGAACTCCTTTCTTCATCTCTTTAATCTCCTTTTTCATCTTCTCAATCTCTTTGTGAGGCATAATCTCATATTCATTCTCTTCTTCTTCATAAGGCATAATTATCACCGTTTTTATTGTATTACTAAATTATTAAGTGTATGTTTCTAAATTTAAGATTGGAGATATATAAAAGTTGCGATTTTTTTGGATAAAAACAGCTAAATCAACTCTTTTTCCTTATGCTAAAAAGACGAGGCTAAAACTAGCACCTTTAGGTGCTGGATACAGCCTCGTCTTTTTGCATCCTAAAAATCCGCCTGCCAAAGCAAGTGTTCTGTCAAACTCCACACTTTAGTGTGGAGTAGGACACTTGCGGCGGATTTTCATGATCTTGGCAACAAAGAAGCCCTCGGTGTCATTATCCTGCGGCCAGATCTTAAGGCATTTCTGTATGTCTTTGTGAAAGCTCATACCGTCGAACTCATTGCAGACACTGCCTCTTTTCAATGGAAGCTCAAATTCTTCAAGCTTAGCATCAGGATAGTTATCAAGAAGATAAGTCACGACATTTTCGTCTTCAATAGGCTCAAGAGAGCATGTTGAGTATACAAGTGTACCTCCTGGCTTAAGATTATCAAATGCAGTCTTTATGAGCTGCTTTTGCTGTCCTGCAATCTTTTTCAGTATAAGCGGGTTCCATATCCTCAGAGTCTTTATTGATTTTCTTATTGTTCCTGTGCCTGAACAGGGAGCATCTACCAGAATCCTGTCAAATTCAAACCCTTTGAAATATCTTCCTTCCATAAGCGTTATCATGCTGTTTGTGATACCCATCCTTTGCAGATTTATGCCTAAAGGAGCAAGTCTTATACCAAGATAATCATTTGCTATAAGTATTCCCTTATTTTTCATGTACTGCGCTATCTGCGATGCTTTTGAGCCTGGAGCTGCGCACATGTCAAGGATAGTTTCACCAGGCTTTGGGTCAAGGACAATAGGAGGGATCATTGATGCTGCTTCCTGCACATAGAAATATCCCAACGCATGCTCTGAAAGGTTGCCTATGTCCCTTCTTTTCTCTTCTCCAATGCCTCTATGCTCTATCCAGAATCCTTCTTTGCACCATGGTATCTGAGTAAGTTCCCAGTCTTTTTCTATACGTTTTACAAGCTGGGGGATAGATATCTTTAATGTGTTTACTCTTATAGATCTCCTTAGAAAAGACAGGCAGTACTTTTTGAATGTGTCAAAATCTGTCAGCTTGCTGTAATGATCTATGAACTTCTGCTTGAATTCAATATCATCTGCATTTGGCATTCGTTCTAGCTTGTGCATTATTATCATCCTTTTATCTTTTGGATTATGTTATCAACAATCTCTTTAATATCTTTTTCAGCATCTATTATTATATCAGCATACTTATTGTATAGAGGCAGCCTTGAGTCATAGAGCTCTTCAAGGCTCTGGATGCCGTTAGTCACCAATCTCCTTGCATTTTTTCGTTGTATGCGCTGATTGATTGTATCAAATCCAGCATGAAGATAGACTATTCTGGATATGCCTTTAAGATGATCCATGACCTCAGCATCATAGATTACACTGCCTCCTGTTGATATTACAGCCCTTTCTGGTCCAACCCCCATAATGCAATCTTTTTCTATGCTCTTGAATACAGATTCCCCATACTGCTGGATTATGTCAGGAATAAGCATGCCCTGACTTTCTTCTACAAGATAGTCAGTATCGATTAACTGCACATCTAATTCTTTTGCCAGTTCTTTTCCTATTGTGCTCTTTCCTGCACCTGCCATGCCTATAAGTGTTATGTTCTGATTGCCCATAATCAGGCAAGAAGAAGGAGAAGTATAAAAATGTTTATTAAACAAAGCCTAAAAATCTTGAAGCTATTATAAACATGGAATGGCTCCAGACAAGCGGTGTTATTGAAGACTGTATGTTATTGTCGAATATCTGCTCAGGTATGAGATCATCATCTATCCTGTCAATTACCCACATGTAATATTCCATTGCTTTTTTCCTGTCTCCTCTTATTGAATAATATATGCTCATCCAGAAGTTCAGCAAAGGCCAGCATCCTGCTCCTTTTTTCATGAGATTATTTTCTTGAATCATTCCGTCATACAGGTCAAATTCATATCTTAATATGCCTCCTTCTTTATTGAGCCGCTTCTCTATATCCTTTACAGTCGAGACCATCCTTGGGTCATTGCTTGTTACAATCTTTGCAGGGTATGTAAGCCCGAGCAGAGACGCATCTATGCCATGATTGACATGACTTCTTATACTGCTTCTTGTCCTTGGAAAATGTTTCCCTGCCTTGTCATAAGATGCCAATACCTCTTTTTTCATCTGGAGCGCTGTCTTGTTCCATTTCTTATTATTATGCATCTTATTAGCGCACATAAGCCCATTGCATGCCATTGCAGCAGAATAGACATGCAGCTCATCAAGTTCAGGATATGCTATCCTCTCTTCCCATGGGTCCTGAGTCTCTACCCTGAAGAGCTTTCCACCCCATACAGAGCAGATACCGTCTGCCAGCTTCTTTACAAGCTTTTCAGGCGGCTTTTTCCCAGTATGCTTTGCATGATAATAGATTGCCCACAAGGTCAGCCCATTTGAGTCTGGCTGGAGATTCATATGGTGTTTGGGTCCGTGCGTGTGATAGTTCTGGTATAGGATTCCTGTCTTATTGAATTCTTCTGCGCGCTCTATTAACCATTTATAGTACTTCTCATGCACTCCGCCTATACCAAGTATATCCAGCGCAGCAAGAGTGAATGCTACGTCCCTTGGCCATACATAGCGGTAGAAATAGACATTCTTTGGAAAATACGGCTTGTCAAGATTGGCAGCCACTATTGCTCCATTTTCAAGGCATGAATCAAGTATTATCTTCTTGCTTGCCTTGATAAGCGAGTCTATCTTATCCTTGCCTGACAATTTCATATTAACCATAATTGTGCAACTAGTATTTATCTTTTTTGGAAAAGAATTCTTTTGCAAGCTTTTGCGCTTCTTCAATTATATTATCTTCTTCTTCAACAACCCTGTCTTTCATCAGTATCTTTCCATTGCAGATTGTTGTATCTACGCATGAGCTGTTTGCTGAATATACCAGGTTTGAGATAAGATTGTGATGCGGGACAAGTTCAGGCTTTTTGAGGTTGATTAATATTATATCTGCTAGCTTTCCTTCTTCTATTACTCCGCCGCCTGTCCTGAATGCTTTTGCTGCGTTTTCTGTTGCAAGCTTTAGCATATTATGCGCAGGAGCTGAGCTTGGGTTGTTGTATGCGAATTTCTGGAGAAGGGCTGCTGCTTTCATCTCCTCAAACATATCAAGATTATTGTTTGATGCGCATCCGTCTGTTCCAAGAGCAATGTTTATCCCCTTATTGATTATGTCTTCATACCTGAATGCTTTTCCTACTGCAAGCTTCATGTTTGATACAGGGTTATATACAAGTGTTGTTTTGTTCTTTTCCAGTATATTGATCTCATTGTTATCAAGCCAGACAGAATGCGGAGCTATGACATTTTCTCCTAAAAATCCAATCTTATTGAGGTATTCAACAGGCCGTATGCCATGATTCTTTATGCAGTCATTGACCTCTTTTTCAGTCTCAGAGAGGTGAAGATGGATTAGGAGGTTATTCTTTTCTGCAAATTCTTTGCACCAGATTAAAAGGTCTTCAGATACTGTGTATATTGCATGCGGCCCTAATGCTAGGGATATCCTGTCTGAAGAGTTGGCATAAGCCCTGAATTCTTCCCTTACTTCTTTTTTCTGCTCTTCTGCTTTGTCCTTGTCAAGATTATCTATAAGCACAGAGCTTAATGCTGCCCTTATTCCCATTTCTTTTACAGCCTTGAATGAACCTGGAAGATGCCAGTACATGTCATTGAAGAATATTGTCCCAGACTTTATCATCTCAAGGCATGCCAGCTTTGTTCCAATATATACTTCCTTTTCTGTCAGCCTTGCCTCATTAGGCCATATCTTCTGTGTCAGCCATTCATTGAGTGGTATGTCATCAGCATATCCCCTGAACAAGGTCATTGCAGCATGCGTGTGAGAATTATATAATCCAGGAAGAGCTGCCTTGTCTTTTCCATCAATCTTATGATCAGCTTCTGTGCTTATGTTATTGCTTATTTCTGTTATCTTATTGTCTTCTATGTATATGTCTTTTATGCTGTTGTTAAGCTCTATATTCTTTATTATTATGCTCATCTTAATGCCTGGATCTCTTTCTTAAGGTCTCCTTCATACCTTGCTCCTACCTGTTCAACTACTCTTGAAGCAGCAAATGAGCCAAGCTTTCCGCATTGCTCTAACTGAAGTCCCTGGCATAATCCATGCAGGAATCCTGCAGCATACATGTCTCCTGCTCCTGTTGTGTCTATTGCCTTTGCTTCAAAAGGAAGTATGTTGAAAGTGGTGTTATTATGTTTTATAAATGAGCCTTTTGGGCCGTTCTTTACTATTGCTATCTCTGTTATTTGGGAAAGAGTTTGTAATGCTTCTTCTGGATCGCTCTTTCCTGTGAATGCCTCTGCTTCCTGCTCATTTGCGAATACTATATCAATATGATCTTTTATTATCTCTCTTATTGATTCTATGTTCTTTGCTACGATGCCTGCATCATTCAGGTCAATAGATATGAGAACATTGTTCTTTTTTGCAATATCTATAACATGCATGGCAGTTTCTATAAACGCAGGATTCTTCAGCTGATAGCCTTCAAGATGCGCAATCTTGCTGTCTTTTATGTCCTGTTCAAATATGTCTTCTTTTCTTAATTCTGCTGCTGCTCCAAGATTAGCTGCAAATGAGCGCTCAGAGTCTGGTGTGATGAATGTGATAGTTTTTCCTGTTTTTAGGTTTGTCCTTGATAATCTTGGCTTGACACCATCCATTGACATTGTCTGCTCATAGTACATGCCATGCTCTCCATTCCCTACTTTTCCGCAGAATACGACCTTTCCTCCCATCTTTGCTATGCCTGAGAGTATGTTTGCTGCCGATCCTCCTGGCATGCGCCTGAACTTGTCTTTGCCTATGCTTTTGAAGATGTCTTGCATCTCTTTCTCATCAACACCTATGCACTTACCTTTCTCCATGCTGCATTTGATTAGAACATCAGGCTCAACCTCAACTAAGAAGTCCATGACAGCATTCCCGATTGCGAATACGTCATACTTCTTGTTTAGATTGATTATCATGCTTTGAGTATTGGATGGAGATATTTAAAGGTTTTGGAATGTGGTTGTTGTATGATAAGAGGAAAGTGATAGATTAAGAATATTAATCAAAGGGCACACTCAAATTAAAATGATTAAGAATCGGGGGCGACGAAGTGCGTCGTTTAATAATAGAAATATTTATAAACCAACTATTCTTTCTTATCTCTTATGAAGCCACTATATATTTTTGGAATTATGTTACTCTTAACTATTAATTTAACTTATGCTTTTTCTATAAGCTTAACTTCTTCTGAATATGATTTAGTTTACCCTAATGTCAAAGAAGTTGAATTAACAATTATTTTTGAAAAAAGCTTATTTGATAATATAGTAGATATAAATTCTGATTTGACATTAAGTGGTCCCGCAACTTTTGAAAATGGTTCAACAAAAAAAGTTATATCTATTGAAAATTTAAAGGATACGCAAGAAAATAAATATATTATTCTATTAGAAGATACCAAAAG
>DAOVBM010000038.1 GCA_030670545.1 Candidatus Woesearchaeota archaeon | reverse complement strand
GTTCTATAGTAGATATTTGGATAAGCAGAAATATGCTGCAAAAGGACAAAAGATGCTAACAGCTTATTGAATCAATTATTGAGTACTGTCATGCTATTGGTCTTTGACCAATAGTTGTACTCAAGTAAAATTATTTGACTTGATATTTTCCATGTTGGGTGAGGCATCTACGACAGAGATTGCCAGAAGTAAAGATGTTAAGGGTTTTGAAGAAAATAAAGTGGCTGCAAAAAAAGGTGGTACCATCGCGGGAGATGCAAGACAAAATTTGGAGAAGGAGACTGGGAAAAAAGTTGTAACTAATGAAAATTATCTAGAAACGCCTGAAAAAGTCAAAAAATTAGAAAAACAGAATTGACCTATACCCTCATTATCCCATACCATGTATAAAGAATTCTTTCAGCTGCCTGCACAAGGCCTTCTTCTGAGCCTTCTATTATCATGCAGTTGCCTGAGAGAATCACTCGTGGAGTTTCTGCGTCTTTTAAGTATATGACAGCCTTGTCTTTATCTTCGCAGGTAACAATAGGCCTTGTATGGCACTCAACAGTATTATTCACAAGGCATGCTGCTATCATATTCCTTCCTAGCGCACTATTTATGTTCAATGACAGTTCAGCTGCTGCGAGAGCGACATAACTAAGATTGCTGCCTTCAGGATTAAATGTAAGGTAAATATTTTTGGAATTGTTGAATACCTGATTAAGTTTGCCTATGATCGTGATGTCTTCAATCTCTCCTGGCCAATACCTTAATTGTAATATATACGGCTGGTCATTCCTTACCCATTTTGTCTTCCAGTGAAGCCCTTCCTTGTCAAATGTATAGTAGTTGTATTCTTTATGGACTGCTTCGTAAGCTTTTTTGTTCTTATAGTATTTCATGCCAAAAGACAAAATGAATATGATCAGCAATATACCTACTAAAATCAGGATATTCCTGAGGCTCTTGTTGATTGCCCTGGATTCATCGCTTTTTTTCTTTTTATCCTTTTCTCTGGTTCCTTTATTATCTTCTTTCATGCTATCATCCAAATAATCATTCAATTATTCCCAGAATTCTGTAAAGAAGCGCATCTTTTATCCTTATGACATCATACTCTGTCCTGGCTGTTATTGTTATGCAGCTGTCTTCACTCTCTACTGCTGTGCTGTTCCCTTTTGCTATGTATATGACAGGATTATCCTTGTCTGAATCATTGCATGTGATTATAGGCAGGTTATTGTTCTCTTCTGTGAAACCATGCGCAGCCAGCTTATTGAGCTTTATAAGATTGTTCTCAATCTCGAACTCAAGAAGCGAGATTGCGCTCTGCAATGGGCTGTCTATATCACTTGTTATTCTTATGCCTGCAGCGTCCTTTAATAATGCTGTTTCAGCTGACTCAAAATAGATGTGCTCTACGTCTGTCGGAAAGAAATGGAATTTCATCATTATTCCATTGAAATCTGTAGAGAATCCGTCTTTTTCCCTGTTGAATTCATAGCCGTTGTATTCCAGATCTGAGCCTGTCCCAGAGTCAAGTATTACGTATCCTGCAATGCTGCTGACCATGATTATTGTTATTATCAGAGCCATGAGCTTTCCTGACTTTTTTTCTTTTCTTCTTCTCATCTTGGAAACACGAATTCAGTAGGAGTATTTAAAATTTTGCTTATAGTAAGTGGATAGATTAAATTAGTATGTAATAAGTCGGATATAAAAGAGCAGTAGCATCTTCAAAATTCTGGATGAGTTTTGAGAAGGCTCTGCTTCCCCGTAAGGGACAACCCCCAGCGACGAGCAAGACTTTTAAATAGAGAGAATTTTGACTGATGATGCTACTGCTCTAAGAATAGTAGACTTATTACAGACTTCAATTAGAAACTTTTAAATAGCTGCATATTAATTTAAGATATCATGAGAATAGAGGATGAGATTTACATAACTAACTCTAATATTGTTCCTGCAGGGATGCCTCTTCCTTCCGTTTCAATCACATACAGGAATATTAATGATCTTATAGCTGATTTCAACAAATATAACATAAGAATTGAGGTATCTAATTCTGAGCAGGAGATTGAATATGATATCTATGATATCAATATGGAGCGTATAAAAAGAAAAACTACTGTTCCGCTTGATTCTGTTTTTGGAAATCATGTAAACGTAACAGGGTATATATTGAGGAGTGGGAGACTGGAGATTGTTCTTAAGAACCATCACCAGACAAGTAGACATGGCGGGGGACTCATTGGAGAATCAAATAGCAAGGGAGATGGAATACATTGCTCTCTGGGATTTAGTGGTTCTTATGAAGAAGCTAAAATAGTGGAAAATGCCGTGCAGGTGCTGAGAGAGTTTTATAAGTGACTATAAGTTTTATATCATTGATATACAATAGGAGATAACAAATGAGAAATATTATTATTGCAATATGAATAAGAAGGAGTTTTGACCTGATGATGCTACTGCTCTAAGAATAGTAGACTTAATACACACTTTTTTCAGGAAGATTTAAATATTCTCTTTATTATTATTTTCAAGATGGCAGAAAGGACTCTTAGAATAAAATCAAAAGACCTGAAAGTATATAAGAAGACAAAGACTTCCTGGAGGAAATCGTCAGTTGAGTTTCCGGAAGCAATGCATGTGATAAAGTTGTTTATTGCGCATGATAATCTCGATGTTCTTATAGACAAGAAAGATCCTAAGTTCTTAAAAGGCTGGTTGTCTGCTGATGGGAAATGCAATGGCGCAAGAATCAACATACTTCCGGATGGAAGAAAACTTGATAAGGCATACTCGTTGTTTGCAAAGCATCTCACAATACATGATGAGGCATCAGACAGCCATTGGGACATCCTTTACCAGAATCCTTGCGGCACTTACTCTTACCTTTATACTCTAGAAAAAAAAGAGCAGTCAGTAAAAAAGAAATACAAGGCTGTTGAAGAATTTGAGAAGCATTATCCCAAACTCAAGCGCAAGGTCTCTTCTGCATTGAAGGACAGGAGCGATCCTATTGCAGTTCCTATGTACACACTGCTGAGGACACTTATGAGGATTGGGAATGAGATATATTACAAGGCTCACGGCCATAAGGGACTGACAACATTAAAGAAGAAGGATATCTCAATAAATGGCAATCATGTGACCTTTGATTATCTTGCAAAAGATGGGGTGCCTATGAATGTGACAGAGAGGTTTCCAGATCACTATGTTTTCAGGCTGAAAAATATTCTTAAATCAGTTGATAGGTCATCATTTGTCTTTGTCAATAAAAATACAGGCCATCCACTGAATGATGTGCATTTCAAAGAAGCATTCAAGAGATATTGCGGCAGGGAATTCTATCCTCATATTGTAAGATCACATTTTGCAACAATGAAAGCAAAGGAGTTTATCCAGACACATAAATCTGCGACAAAATATGAAGTAAAGGAGCTTTTTCTATTAATTGCTGAGAAGCTGGGGCATAAGAGGTTTGTGAAGAAGGAGAATGAATGGAAAGAAAGCTATAATGTGACAATCCATCATTACATCCAGCCTGAGGTTGTTGAGAAGGTTAGGTCAATTGTCAGGTAATAAGAGAATTCCATATACTTTATTCTGCATCTTCATCCAGAACCTTGAGCACATTGCCAAGATTGTTTAAGTTATCTCCAATACCAGTCCAATTCTGCTGGTCCATTGAGTCAAGTATCTGGAGATAGTATCTGTTTGCCTGCTGGATCAGTTCATCGATACTCTTGTCTTCTGTTTCTGCAGGCTTAGTGTCTTGCTTTTTCTTTAATTCTCCAAATAGCGCTTTTAGTGCAGAAGCCAGATCTTTTTCCATCACAACCCTGACACCATCAGACACCAATACTCTTTTTAATTCAGGAAGCTGTCCTGTCTCTGCCTGGATATACAACGGTTCTATGTAAAGGATACTATTGTCTATAGGTATAATCAGAAGATTGCCTCTTGTGACCTGGGAACCTTGCTGCGACCAGAGGGTAAGCTGTTCTGATATTTCAGAGTCCTGGTCAAACTTGGCTTCTATCTGCAATGGTCCGTAGATAAGCTTATCTTTTGGGAACTTATACAGTATCAGTTTGCCATAATTATCATTATCAGAGCGCGCAGCCATCCACGCAATCATATTATCTTTCTTTATCGGAGTGAATGTACTCATAAGCACAAATTCTTCTCTTGAATTATCTGGAAGTTTCATAATTATATAATAAGGCTCTACCTGTACCTGCTGGCCAACACCATATATCTCATATGGAATCTGCCATGCATCTTCTTTGTTATAGAATACTGTTGGATCATTCATGTGATAAGTGTTGTAGATAGATGACTGGATCTTAAAGAGGTCTACAGGATATCTTATGTGCTTCCTGAGACTGTCAGGCATGCTCTCCAGCAGCTTGAACTGCTTTGGGAATATCTTTCCATATGTCATTATCAATGGATCTTTTGTATCAGTAATATAATATGTTATGTCCCCGTCATATGCATCTATAACAATCTTTGCTGAGTTTCTGATGTAGTTTATCTGGCCATATTTTTCTGAATAAGGGAAATTCCCTGATACAGTATATGCATCCTGTATCCAGACTAACCTGCCGTCATGGACTACAAGATAGGGATCTTCATCCAATTCTAAAAATGGAGTAATTCTTGATATCCTTTGTTTTATATTTCTCATGAACATGATTTTGCTGTCACTTGTCACGTCAGAGGATAAGAGTATCTTGATATCTCCGAATCTTATTGCCATCAGCACTTTCTTAATGAATGAGTCAAGCCTTACTCCTCCTTTGCCATCATAATTCATGTATTCATTTGTATTGCCTTTTGGATAATCAAATTCGTCTGTCTTGGTATTTACAAGTATAAAATCACTGTACTTTTCTCCGTAATATATCTGGGGTCTTGATACTTTTAGCGATTCTTCATCTTCTGTATAGATTGGAGGTATATCTTTAATAAAAAACTTAGGAAGCCCTTCTTTTGTTACTGTATTTACAGGACTCATCACAATACCAAAACCATGAGTATATACCATATGGAGATTCACCCATGTCTTTGCATTCTGCATAATCTGCGTCTGGTCCAGTTCCCTTGGAGCTATCATGACCTGAGTATATCTCCCATTGATATCATAACGATCTATGTCAATGCCTGAGAGGTCGTAATATAATCTTATTTCCTGTGTCTGTTTGTATGTTTTTGTCAGTGGTCTCCAATCAAGGATTCTTACATTATCTATTGTCTTTGATGCATTCTCCAGGACCTCTGGTGTAATTCCCATCTCCACTGAGAAATCTTTTTCCTCTACATCTGCAAGGTTGTAAGCAAGCCTTGTGAATTTGATATTATTCTCAATATAAGGCTTTTCCAGGTTCATTTCGTTTGGAGCGACTTTTAATGACTGTACTACTCCTGGAATGAAACTAGGGCCAATAAATGCAAATAAAAAATAAATACATATTGCGAATGCTAATATATGCCGTTTCTTGAGCTTCGGATTTTTTGAGAGATAGAATATCCATATCAAAAATAATAATGCGACAATGATTGCAGCCACCATCATAGCTTTGATAATAGGGAGATAAGTGACAACATCTGTATATCCTGCTCCAACGACTATCCCTTTTTGTGAATACATGATTGAGAAGCGTGCGAGATAATGCTTGATTGCAAGCATCATAAAAATAAGTGATCCAAGTATTGCCAGATGTACTGTTGCTTTTCTCTTTAATTCTGATAACATTGCTTTGAAATTTAATGAAGCGTTTGGCACTGGTTCGTTTGTGCCATATTGCGCGCTTGTCTGCTTAAGATTTAGCAGCCATGACTGCAGATAGTCTAACAGGACAAGAATCGTTGTGATAATAACGCATGCCATCGCAAAGTTCCACACTGCCAGAAAGAAAGGCAATGAGAATATGTAAAAAGATACATCCTTTAGAAAAATAGGGTCATTGATAGCAAAAGGAACCTGATTTAGGTACTGCTGCACTATCAGCCATTTTGAAGAGCTGGCAGCCCCTACTATGAGTGAAAATATCAGGGAAATGAGCAATTTGATTTTAAAAGGGACAAAATTATCTTTTGAATCTTTGAGTTTTGATGATATCCATAGATTTATGTTTAGGAATGAAAAAAATATCAAGGCTGAAGCGAAAAATAATATTATCTTTGATTGAAGTATTATCAGGAATATATCAGAGAATCCCATACTCGAGAACCATAAGTAATCAGTCAGAAGATGAGAGAATCCGGATATAGAAAAGACAAATATAAATAACAGAAGAATAATAACAGATTGAATCCAGTTCTTTGCTTGTCCCACATATTCTGAATATGCACTGCCGTATTTAAACTTTGCTGAAATGAATTCATCAACAGCTGATAATCCTTAAAATATCTTCTCCATATTTCATTATCTTTGCAGGTCCAAGACCGTGCACTTCTTCCAGATCACCAGAAGTCATAGGCATTTTCTGCGCAATGTCAATCAGGGTCCTGTCATTCAGAATCATAAATGCCGGAACACCCATATCATAACTTATCTCTGTTCTCCATTCTTTCAGCCGGGTCATTATATCATTTGATTTATTTATGCTGGTATTGGCTTTCTTTCCTATATTTAAGTTCATTTGCTTTTGCTCGATTATTTCAAGCATGCTGTCTGTTATGAAATAAGTTGCTTTCTTGCCAGAGTATGTAAGGTACAGGCTGTTTTTTGCCCTGCCCATAGCGACATAGAACAGTCTTCTCTCTTCTTCTTCCTTGTCATATTCGTCTACTTTAATCAGATCCAGTACTGGATGCTCGCTCCCTCTGCAAGGGAAATTGATGCTATGGCAGCCTATTACAAAGACCATTTCTGCTTCAAGTCCTTTTATTGAGTGTATTGTCGCAAGAGTCACATCATTTTCTCCTGCTAAAATGCTTCTTTTCATCTCATCGCTCCTTACAATATGCTTTATCCCCCGCAGCTTCATTATCTGTGATAGTTCGTTTAACTGCCTGTTGGTTCTTGCAAGGACAAATATCTCACCCAGGGGAAGCTTTGATGCTATTATTCTTTGTATTACAAATTCAAATTCTGTTTCTTCAGAATTGAATTTCATAAGGCTTATATCCTTTTGTCCGTCCAGTGATGAGTCAAGATCTGCGAGGCCCATGTTCTTTATTGAGCTGTTTATAAGCCTTACTATATGCTTTGTTGACCTGTAGTTTTTTGTGAGTGTAATAATCTCGCAGCCAGGATATTTCTCCTCGAAATTTAGTATGTATTTTATATCAGAGCCTCTCCATCCGTATATTGATTGTCTTGGGTCTCCTACACAAAATAGGTTTTCAGGAGAAAAGATATCAACAAGCTTTATCTGCGTTGAATTTACATCCTGGTATTCATCTATAAGCACATGATCAAATTCTGGTACAAGTTCTTTATGTTTTTCAAAAAGAGCTATTGTGTCAATAAGCTGATCTGCAAAATCTCTAAGCCCCTGTTTTTTCATATATGCTTCAATATAATTGCACACACCGAATACCATCTTTGCGCTTTTTTCATGTTCAGCTCCTGCATTTTCGAATGATGATTCGCTTATTGACTTGTTCTTGAACTTGAAATAATCTCTGATAAAGAAGCAGTCATTAAGGAATATATTTGCAAGCTGCTCCTGCGTCTTCCCTCTTTTTTGGCTGTAGCTGAAATATATATCTATTGCCTGGGCCATATTAAGATTTAATTTAGAAAGCGCCTTATTGATAAGCATTATCTTATCCCTGTAGCTTATGACCCTTACAGGCTTGTCATAGACAAGGTCATTATGGCGCATTAAGACCTTCTCGCAAAATGAGTTGAATGTCTCGACTATCACTTGATCCATATTGCCCATTTTTGAAAACCTTGATATCATCTCCTGCCTTGCTTTTCTTGTGAATGTTATTGCCAGTATTTTCCTGGGAATTACTGAACGGTATTTTACAAGAAATTCTGCCCTTTTTGTGAGCACTGTAGTCTTTCCTGAGCCAGCTCCTGCAATGCACAGTATATGCTTGTTACTGCTAATTATGGATTTCTTCTGGGGGTCATTGAATAGTGCAAGAATGCTTCCAAATGCTTCAAAAATCTTTTTGTCTTCCTCTGTTATCTCTGTCTTTGCTTCTTTGAAATTGAATGACAGCTTTTTTTTATAGAGGCTGGGTTCATTTATCTCTTTTATTCCTTTTGCACTGAGTTCCATGACCTTCCAGAATTTATTTCCGTTGATAGATTTCATCTGGATAATATCATTAAGGATGAGGTTGTCGATCATTTCGTTTAATTCAGATTTATCATAGGCCAGGCTTCCGAAGTTTTCCTTCAGATAAAGCTTGTTCTTTGTTATTGATTCATGATTCTTTTTTCCCTGCAGGAATTCTGTAAGCAGCTTTTTTCCTACACCAAAAGGGATTTCCTGCAGCGCTTTCAGCACAAAGAGATAATCCAGTTGCTTGTTGTCATTCATAGAAAAAAGAGAAATTGGATTGTTTAAGAATTTTGTGGTTTGATTTGTGGATTATTCCAGAATTTGTTTAGTTCAGCTTGAAGACACTAAAGGTTTGAAGATAATGCTAAAAAACATGAAATTAGGAGATATTAATACGCTCCCTAGGAGTTACTTCTCTCACAACAAGAACCTGCAATGGTAGTTACAGATAAAAAAGGAAATTAGTACTTAGCAAGTTCTTTTAGAAAAGCTAAGTCTTCTTCTACTACAACATTACTAGCAATTTCCATTATTCGTGATAATTCTTTCTCGCCTTTAGTCATCTTCCTCACCTTTCTTGAATCTTTCATTATGTATATCATAGAGCACATCCTTTAAATATGTATCGATTTTAGTAGTTGGAATTTTTGTAATATTTGAAGCAATCCATTTTTCTATTTCCTGTATTGTTACTTGACTATTATGTTCCGCTACTTTTAGGAAAAAATCCACTGCCTCTATATAATTTATTTTTAGATGATAATGAAGTATTATTAAAATAACTTTCGAATAACCATAAGCGACTCTTTTGTTTCCATCATTAAAAAAATGTCTTCCTGCAAGTTCTCTAATAGTAAGAGCTCCAATTTTTATAGCATCATTATTACTATTATGTCTACGATGTATGCGAGTTAAGATTTTTGTTACTGAATTGTATATCCCTCCATGATCTCTTACTCCATGAACCCCTCCAGTTAATGTTATTATTGCTCTATGAAGTCTGATTAAAATCTCCACATTAGTTTCAACATATTCCTTACTAATTCTTTTTCTGCTAGTGGTTTTCCAGTATGGGGATTTACATTTAGGACATGATATGGGTTTTGTCTTTTTTCTTGATCTCCATATATGATTACATCTTTTACATGTATTTTCCACGAGTGAACACCTCTTTCATATGATTATAAATAATCATATGTCATAAATAATCATATATTTTAGATAATCATATTATATATATAAATGTTTCTGTATTCCTCGTCTTTTTATGCTTTTTAGAAGATAAAAAGAAGGGGTTTTGAGTCCACAGACTTGCATATAGATAGAGCTAAAACTTATGACCATAAATGATGTATGGCTATTTTTTCAAAGAAAAAATAGCCCCGCCCGGATTTGAACCGAGGTCCCAGGACGTTTTCGACGAAGTCGGAAATTTCAGGAATATCCGATTCCTCACCACCAAAATCCTGGATGATTGGCCACTACACTACGGGGCTATGTGAGTTAGAGAAAGGCAGAGATATTTATAAAGTTTTCCAAATATTTTCTAATCTCTTTCTTTTTCTTTGCAAAGCCAATGGTCGCAGTAATTCCAAATGTAGAATTACAAGACAAAGAAGTCATTAGAACTTATTTGAATCGTAAGAATATTTTGAGAATAATAAATTTATTATATACTAATCACTTCCACATGCCAATCGCTTCTTCTTCCATAAAGTGTAGCTTGCTAGGGATTATCAGGCAGTGCAGAGGCTCTCCAAAGTCCTTATCAATTAGCTCTTTTGCCTTGCCTGTGATTATTGTCGGTTTGTCAGAACCCAGCCTTGCGCATCCAATACATAATGTTTCTGCTGTAAATACTTTTTCGCCTCGCATCTGCTCTATATCAATAAGATAATCAATCGCTTCATTCACTTTCATGAATCTTGGCTCCTGCGCTTTTTTATTGCCTTTTCTAATATCATCAGCAGAAGGCTCTGCTACTTTTATATCCAATAAACAGAGAGTGTGCAGCCCCATCTTCTGATTTTCTTTTATTGCATCATAAGGTGTCTGCGGCATCCAGTTTGGCTGCGGAAATACGATTGAAGTTGTCTTTCCGAACTTATATAGTTCCAGGCCTGTAATCCCTACTGCATTAAGGATAGAAACGTTGTTTATGATTTTTATTTCTATATTCTTTTTCTTTGCCCTGAGCATGATGTCAGTATGTGTTGTAGCTCCGAACACATCCCCTATCACCAGAAATGCAGTATCTTTTTCTGCTGCATCTTTGAGTATAGTATCTTCAGCTCCTGATTCGACCATATCCCTGTCTGCAACAATCACTTTCTTTCCATATAGCTGCTCAAGCTTTTCTAAAGGGCAGCGCAGTATAGAAGTATAACTCTCAAGATAGACTTTTTTGCATCTTTTAACAGCCTCAAGTCCTTTGAGAGAGATGTCTTTCTCATCATTCAGGCCGATACCTATCATATATAGTGCCATATTCTGCTATGGAATGTGTTTGTTTATAAAAATGTTTTTACATAAAATCCATCTGGCCCTGAGATTGATTAACATTAAGGTATGTTCAGATATTTGGATTTTTTGTTTTCGAAAGTTTTTTATATTCTCATCAAATTGAATTTAATGTAAATGGGATTGTGGGAAAAGCTTAAGCAAATGTTCACTGGCGGCAATATATTATACTATCCTGGCTGTCTTACGCATTTTGTGTATCCGGACATAGAAAATAATTATAAGAAGATTCTTAATATGCTTGATGTAGATTTTATATTCATACCAGAGTTCAACTGCTGCGGAAGCCCTGCGCTCAATGCAGGATACAGGCGTGATTTTGAGGATCTGAAGGAATCAAACAGGATGTTCCTTGAAAGATACGGGGTCAGGAAAATAATCACAAGCTGCCCTGCGTGTTATCTTATGCTGAAGAATGAATATGGGTTTGATGTTGAGCATATAACTGAGACAATAATGAATAATATCGAGAAGATTGATACTAATCTTGCTATGGATGTAGAAGGGAATAAGGTCACATACCATGATCCATGTCATCTTGGAAGAAAAGGTGGGATATTCAACCAGCCAAGAGAAATAATAAAAAGGCTTGGGCTTGATGTTATTGAGCTGCCGTCTTTCGGAAAAGCTTCCCTTTGCTGCGGAGCAGGAGGCGGATTGAGAAACAATAATCCTGAGTTGTCAAAAAAGATTGGCAGATCAAGGCTGAACCTTTGCAAGACAAAAACTATTGTAACTACATGCCCTATGTGCTATACCCAATTCAAGGATTTGGCAAAAGATGTTAATGTGCTGGAGTTCAGCCAGCTGCTGCTTGGGAAGGTTATGGATAAGGCTCCTATCGGGCAGGCAACATTACATGAGGAATAAAATGCTTATAGCATCTTCAAAACCCTTGCTGTGATTGTAGGAAGGTGCTGCGTCCCCGGATGGGGCTGCTGAGAAATTGTTTCACAATTTCTGGCACCTCGCTCGGCTTTGCCTCAGAGGTTCCCCCCGCGACGCACAGGATGTAGTAGAGAATTGGGTTTTGACCTGAATGATGCTATAAGCATATAAAGGAACAAAAATGAACAACTTACTCAAAAAGCAGTTTGGAGAGAATACCTCTGATGACAGGCTTGATCTGTTAGCTTACAGCACAGATGCATCGCAGCTGATAGGAGAAGCGACAGCGATAGTCTGGCCAAAGAAGACAGAGGATGTTTACAAGATAATAAGATACTGCCACAGAACAGACTCTACTATCACTCCCAGAGGCGCTGGCACAGGATTGGCTGGGGCTGCTGTTCCACAGAAATCAATTGTTGTTGATTTCTCAAAGATGGACAGGATAATAAGCATTGACGTTAAATCAAAGACAGCAGTTGTTGAGCCTGGTGTCATCCTTGATTCTCTTAATGAAGAGCTTGCAAAGCACAAGCTTTTTTTCCCTGTAATACCTGCGTCGCATAGTACAGCTACAATAGGAGGTATGATAGCCACAAATGCTGCTGGCATGAGGGCAGTGAGATACGGCAAGATGATCAGCTGGATTGAAGAGCTTGAAATCATAGACGGCATGGGAAGGTTTTTCAAGGCTAATCAGAAGAATATTGCCAGCTTCTGCGGCACAGAAGGCACTGTGGGTATTGTTACAAAAGCAAAGCTAAAGCTTGCAAAGCATTCAAAGATGAGGTCCCTTGATATGTTCAAGCTTGAGACAATGGAAGAGATGGTTGATGTTGTAAAATCGCTTGACAAGGACAAGCTGAATGCAGTTGAATATGTTGACAAGGTTGCTGCAAGAATCGCAGGGCTTGGAACTTCATATTATTACCTGTTTGTAGAATACAATGATGATACTGGCCAGATATTTAATGAGAAAGAGATAGACAGGACATGGAAGATGAGGGAGAATGTTAGTGTTGTGCTTGCATCTGAAGGTTACTGCATTGATGAGGACCCTCTACTCCAGCTTGAGAAGATTCCGGTAATCGTAGACTGGCTTGAGAAACATGACATCCCTTCATTCGGCCATATAGGGATGGGGATAATACATCCGCGTTTTAAGACTAGCAGCCTTCTTCCTGAGATGTATGAGCTTGTGGAAAAATTAGGGGGAGAGGTATCTGGAGAGCATGGCATAGGACTGAAGAAAAAAGAGTATGTAAAAGAGGACTTCAAGAAGAAAATATCTGAACTTAAAAAGAAGTATGATCCAAAGAATATACTTAACAGAAATAAGATTATTGATTAAGATGGAAAAAAAGCCAAACAAGGTTGACAGATGCGGAATGTGCGGAATGTGCAGGCAGGTATGCCCTGTATTTGAGCAGCTTAAGAATGAGAAGTACAGCCCAAGAGGAAAGGCTTTTATCATAAAACAGCATGAAGAGCCGGATATGAGTTTCTATGACTGCACATTGTGCGGAGCATGTAGAGTAAGATGCGCAGCAGATGTCGCAATACCAGTAGTGGCGCAAAGAGAAAAGCTTGTCAAATCAGGCAGTGAGACAGAAGCTAATAAACGGATGATAGAGAACATCCGCAAGCACGGCAATCCTTTCGGAAAGGTTGAGAAAGGGAAGGTTCCTAAGGAACTGTATTGTTGTTAGAATGATTTAAATTGGCTTGCAAACAAAGCGCAATTCTTAGGAGCATCAAAGATGTCTGCTTAAATATCAAAAATATTATAAAGATAGCTCTTGAGTCTGTTGATAAAAGTTAAATCATAATGGTAAGTATTTAGTCGTTTATAAATAGAGTATAGCATCTTCAAAACTTGGGATAGGTTATTAGAAGGCTCTGCGTCCCCGTAGGGGGCTTCCCCCCGCGATGAGCATGATGTGAAAATGGATGGAGTTTTGACCTGATGATGCTATACTCCATAAAATAGTTGACTAAATACTTACTTATAATACAAAAATATTAAATAGTAAATGATAAACAAAAACTATATGAGGTGGTAATCATGGTTGAAGTTAAGATATACAGCACTCCAGCATGCCCATACTGCACTATGGCAAAGGAGTTTTTCAAGGAGAAAAATATTGAGTATGAGGAATATGATGTCTCAGAAGATGAGCAGGCAAAAAATGAGATGATTGAGAAATCAGGCCAGATGGGTGTTCCTGTAATTATAATAGATGGAGAGACAATTGTGGGATTTAATCAGGAAGCGATCAAGAAAGCTCTGCATATGTAGGATTGATGTTATAGTTTTCAATCTCTTTCATAATATCATTCCATGAGTGGACTCTTGTTATGCCCAGTTTTTCCAGGTTCTCAGGCGTTATTCCATTTCTGTTCCATGGCTTGTCCAGAAGCAGTACCTGCCTATTCTCTGAAGAGCAGTCATGCGCATGATGCAATGCATCCTCAATCATGATTCCTGCATTGATTTTGTTGCAAAAATCCGACTTTTTATGTTTCGTTCCTATGTAAGAAAATCTGTTAGTGAAAAATATATCCTCAAAGCATCCTTGAAAATGCAAATCCAGCCAGCTTAAGGTTTTGTCTTTTATCTCTACAGGCCTGGCTGTGATTATATAGCGCTTGTGGTTTCCATTTAGAGAATTGATTGCTTCTATCGCTCCTTCTACAGGGGCTAGTGTCTGGAATTCTTTTGTCTCAGAAAATTCATATATATCTTTTATAGCTTCCTCTTTTGTTCCGCCGAATACCTTCCATATGTCATATGAGTGCATGTCATCAACTGTGTAATGAGTATTGTGCTTCTGATTGTAGAATCCCAGAAAAGCAGGGAAAAAATCAGCTAAAACATCATCAAGGTCTATTCCTATTGCCATGCGTTTATGGGGACAGGATTAGTTTAAATACTTTTCCCATTAATTTTTTTCGCAGTCTGTGGTGGAAACTGCCTTTTCGAATTAAAATTGGATTTGGCAAATATTAAGGAATTGCTCCTTCTTCACTACCTAATGATGGTAAAAATGGAAAGGTTTATATATAGCTTTTTATTCTTAACATATAATATAGGTAGATAGGGGAAGATTACAATGAACAAAACAATATTATTGATAATTGTTGTATTCATAACAGGCTGGTTCTTTAATAGTGTTTATTCTGCGATGTTTGATAATAACAGCTTAAATGCTTATGTTGTAGCTGAAGAGCCTGTGAATAGTAATATTTCCGGCATTATATCAGACACATTTTCAATTTTATTTGATAATCCTCCTGAAAGAGTGTCTCCTTTTGACCATATTACTGAAGACCAGATACATGTATTTCAGGACAGAATAATAATAGATTTGCCAAATGCCGAGTGGGCGACATTTACAGACACAAATTCAATGGATCCTGTCATTGATCTAGGAGCCAATGCTATTGAGATAAGGCCTTTATATCCTGAGCAGATACATATAGGAGATATAATTTCATATAGGTCAAAATACGCTGAAGGTGTAATAATCCATAGGGTTGTAGAGACTGGAGAAGATGAAGACGGCTGGTATGCAAGGATGAAAGGAGACAACAATAATCTGATGGACCCTGGCAAAGTAAGGTTTGATCATATAGAAAGGCTTGTTGTCGCTATTATATACTAAAAAGAGGTTTGATAAGATGGAACAAAATAATATGGGACAGACTGTCCAAGAAATGTATAAAGATGTTAGAATGCATATTCCACCAGGAGAGATTATGGACACTTGTCTTTCTAATCTAGACATATATAATTCTCAGATTGCTATAATGATTGAAAGAGACCAAATTGATGTAAAAGAATTAAAGGACATAGAATCTAAAATCTTACAGGAGAAAGAACTTTTTCAAATGGCTAATCTTGATTATATTACAGGTTATTGTCCTGATAAGTCCCTGATGAATTAGATTTATCAATCCCAATACACAACATTTTTATATATAATTCTTTTTTTAAATTTTTAGTTATTCAATCTTATCGAAAATTTCGTAAGAAATTTTATTGGGGTTTAATACCCTTCACTTCAGTGCGAAATTTTGGATTCCAAAAATTTGATAATCTATAATGCAAATCCGTAATACCCCACCATTTATGGTGGGGATAGGATTTGTTATC
>DAOVBM010000054.1 GCA_030670545.1 Candidatus Woesearchaeota archaeon | reverse complement strand
GTTCTATAGTAGATATTTGGATAAGCAGAAATATGCTGCAAAAGGACAAAAGATGCTAACAGCTTATTGAATCAATTATTGAGTACTGTCATGCTATTGGTCTTTGACCAATAGTTGTACTCAAGTAAAATTATTTGACTTTTGAAACGTACATTTTATAAATCCCCTGCAAGATATGCTAAAATTAACTCAAGATGTGGGAAAAAAAATTAGAACTCTTCAAAAATCCTTGGATTAGGGATTCTGTGTTGAACAAATTGCCAATAGGATTGTGCCTTATGGATCATAATGCAAGGTTGATATGGGCAAATGATAAATTCACAGCATGGTTTGGCAGCTTAAAGAATATGTTAGGTATGCCCTGTAGTTTGCTTCTGGAAACTGGAAAAAAGAGCAGCTGCTTGTCTACAAGAAGCCTGAAAACAAAAAAGAATGAAGCAGAGTACGGCTATGGAGCTATGCCCAAAACAAGGCATATATTCTTTGAATCAATTACAACACCCGTATTTGACAGCCAGGGAAGGATAAAATGCATAATGAAGCAGTTTACAGACATCACAAAATACAAGCAGGCAAACAAATCCCTGCTTGAGAGCGAGAAAAGGTTCAGGGATGTAGCAGAGAATGCTATGGTATGGATCTGGGAAGTTGATGTTAAAGGGAGATATACTTATGCAAGTCCTGTTGTTGAAAAAATTATGGGTTATAGGCCAGAGGAAGTGCTTCAAAAACATTTTTATGATTTGTTCCATCATGACAAGAAGGAGAAGATGAAAAAGGTTGCGTTTAAGGTATTTGCCCAAAAACAGTCTTTTCGTGAATTCATAAACCTCAACGTACGTAAGGACGGCAATGAAGTCTGGCTATCGACAAGCGGGGTGCCCATAGTTAATGAGAAAGGCAAACTTATTGGGTACAGGGGCATAGACACAGATATAACAGAAAATACGAAATATAAAAAAAAGCTTGAGAAGGCTAACAGGGAATTGAAGAATAAAATAGATGAACTTGAGAGGATGAATAATCTGATGGTAGGCAGGGAACTGATGATGATTAGTTTAAAGAAGAAACTAAAAATGCTTGAAAAAAATGTCCAGAATCAGAAGGATATCTAAGAATTTCTTATATATTGAGAGTTTTGAATAACCCATCAATTTGTTCAAAACTCTGATAGATTACTTTGATTAATTCATCAAAAATTGGGTTAATCAAAGTCCTCTATTACAAAAATATTAGAAAAGATTATATATCTGACTAAAAACACGTATAGATATGGCGTTCTGGAACTCAGGCAGAAAAAGCAAGAACAGATTAATCAATAGAATAAAAACTCCTCAGAATCATATTATTTCTGAATTTAAGGCTTTTAATGAAGAATCAAGAAAAAGAAAAAGGGAAATAGAGCTGAAAGAAGCGCGCGATTATTTGCAAAATCTGTTTGACTATGCAAATGCACCAATCATTGTATGGAACCCAAAATTAAGGATAACTCAGTTTAATCATGCATTCGAGCGAATGACAGGAAAAACTGCTCAAGAGGTTATAGGGAAGGGTATTGAGATCCTGTTTCCAAATGATAAGTGGCATGAGGCGATGGCACAGATACGCAGAACTCTGGCGGGTAAAAGATGGGAAATTGTGGAGATTCCAATCCAGCACGCAGACGGAACAGTAAAGATAGTACTGTGGAACTCGGCGAATATTTATGCAGATGACGGCAAGAAAGTAATCTCAACAATAGCGCAAGGAACAGATATCACAGAGCGAAAGCATGCTGAAGAAGAAATCCTTAATTTATCAAAATTTCCTCACGAGAATCCTAATATTATCATGAGATTTGACAATAATGGAAAAATACTATTCTACAATCCGGCTCTAAATAAAATATTAAGACTCAAAAAGAAAAAGTCATTCTGTGATATCCTTCCTAAAGATTATAAGCGCCTTATAAAAGAAGCAGCCTTAAAGAAACAGCATCTTAAAGATAAGCATTATACTTTTAATAAGACAACAATATCTTATGATATTATCCCGATTCATGGAAGAGGATACGTAAATGTATATGGAAAAGATATAACAAAGCAGAAAGAAGCAGAAACTAAAATTATATCTGCTCATGAAAAGATTCAGGCTTCTGAAGAAGAGCTTAGAGCATCCAATGAGGAGTTAAGAGTTACTGATGAAGAACTCAGGGCTGCAAATGAAGAACTGATTGCATCACAGCAAGAGATAGAAAGACACAACGTAGAATTGAAAGAGAAAGTAAAAGAGAGGACAAAAAATCTTGACAAGACCAATAAGGAGCTGAGGGAAAGGATTGATGAGCTCGAGAGATTCCACAATCTTGTAGTAGGAAGGGAATTGATGATGATTAAGTTAAAGAAGAGAATAAAAGAACTTGAGAAAAATAAACAATATAGAGAAGATATTTAGAAAGATAAAAAAGATTGCAGGCTTTGACCCTGCCCAATATAGAAAAACAACACTTCTAAGGCGGATGCGTTATCGGATGTTTAAGACAGGCTGCAAGAATTATAAACAATACCTTAAGTACCTTGATGAGCATAAGGAAGAATCTGAGATGTTTATAGAAAGCCTTTCTATAAATGTGACAGACTTCTTCAGAGATAAAAAAGTTTTTGATGCAATACGACAGATTGTTATTCCTTCTATAGTCAAGACAAAGCAGGAAAAACAAAGCAAAAACATCAGGATCTGGTCAATTGGATGCGCAACAGGCCAGGAACCATATTCAATAGCGATATTATTAAAAGAAGCTCTTGATGGTGCATTGGATGAATTTAAGATAAGGATATTTGCAACAGACATGAACAGGAAACTGCTGGATATTGCAAGGGACGGTAGATATTCCAAAGAGGATCTAATGCCTATCAAAAATAAGTTGCTGATTAAAAAATATTTTGTTAAAGATGGTAAAAAATTTACTATCAAAAAGAATATCCGCAGGATGGTAATCTTTATGAAGCGCAACATCATAACAGAAGATATTGTCAAGAACTGTGACATAGTCCTTTGCAGAAATCTTATGATTTTCTTTTCTTCACCATTGCAAAAAAGAGTTTTAAAAAAAATCAGAAAAGCCCTGGCTAAAGATGGATATCTTCTTCTTGGCACAGCAGAGAGGGCTCCAGATAGTTTTTATCCTGTATGCATAAAAGAGCACATATATAAACTGAAAAAATAGAATTATTGAGTATTATGCTTGGAAAACTAAACTACCCCAAAAGATTCTTTTTCAGCATAGGTACACCAAAGAATGATACAAGAGCGCATAAGATAAGTATAAACCAGAAATTTCCCATTGATACCCAGCCTAAAACAAAGAATATAAAATTCAATACTACTAACCCGCTGAAGAATGCTCCTACAAATTTTATGAATTTTTCTTTATCCATTTTTATCTTATCTTCCTCACAAATGTCAAAAATCCTGAATGGCCTATTTCCTGGCCTTTTGGCCTTACTTTCCTTCCATCTATCTCCCACTTCCTTTCAAGAATCTCGATTGTCTTTATATGCATGAACTGTTCCTTGTCTTTTATTGCATTCACAAAATCAGCAACCTGAGGTATTGTCGGGCTGTATGAAACAACAAATCCCCCAGTTTTTAGTGATTGGTTAATTGTAGTTATTGCTTCCCATGGCTCAGGTATATCAAGCACAAAGAGGTCTGCATCTTTCTCTGTTATGCCTTCTTTGATATTCCCTTTTTTAAAACTTATGTTCTTTATCCCTAGTTTTTTTGCATTATCTTTTGCAATTTCAATATGTTCATCATTTATATCATATGTTATGACTTCCTTTACATACCTTGCGATGAATATAGATACTGCACCACTTCCTGTGCCTGAGTCTATTACAACACTGTCAGGGCCGATACCTGTACCAGAGATTATTGCGCCTATATCTTTAAGAGGTATTATCTGCGCAAGCCTTTTTATTTTGCGATAGTTGTCTATAAAAGAAGCAGGGAATATTGCGTATTCTTTTCCTTTTGATGTCTTGGCAGTGGCTGATTCTTTTTTCAGGTCTTGCTTTTTTATGATTCCGTCTGTACAATGGAAGTCTCTTGATGTATCTTCTATGTAATACTGCGCAGGCTTTGATACTGTGACTTCTCTTCCAAGTTCTTTAATATACTGCTTTTTCCCTTTCTTTATTGCTATCTTTGGAGTCGGCATGATAGAGTGGAATCAGTTGATGTATAAAAAGGTTTGTTTCGAAATATTTCCGAGGTCTATAATGCTATCTTTATAAAGCAATGCAGATTAATAACATATCAACATGTCAAATTATATTATTAAGCATGCAAAACTGATGAAGCCTTATCTCAAACTGGGCTGGCATACATGGATAGAGTACAAGTTTAACTTTATTACAAATACACTGACCTATGCTGTATTCATTACATTATGGCTGGTATTCTGGAAGCTTATGATAGGGAAGCTTGGAATAATCGGAGGATGGACTAATCCTATGCTTACAATGCTTATTGGATTCTCATTTTTCAATTCTGCTGTATGGCAGATAACATGGGGTACTGTTATGTTTGCCAATGATGTGATAGAAGGGAAGCTTGATAACTATATGGTCAGACCAATTAATCCTTTATTCGCAATGATTGCAGAAAGGCTAAATCTAGCTTCAATAATCCCTGCAATGTTTGGGCTTGGAATAATATTGTATACCGTATCAGCAAACTATTCATTTGAGATACTAAAGATATTATTGAGCCTGGCAATAACATTATTTGCAGTATTCATAATCCATATATTTTTCTGCTTAGCAGGTCTAAGCGTTTTTTGGTTCGGAAAGAATAATGCATTTAAAATATTTCTAAGGGGGTTCAATATAGTAGATGAATACCCTATTACAATATTCGGTCTTATTGCAGTAAATTTCTTCACGTTTGTCATGCCAAAGATATTCATAGGAACATATCCTGTGCTGCTTCTTACAAATAGGACATTAGGCTGGGGACTGAAGGTCTTTGCAACAGAACTTACAATTGCTGCTTTCTGGGCTGTTGTGCTGGTATTTGTCTGGAAAAGAGGGATAAGGAGGTATGAGTCTCATGGCGGTTAAATATCTCAAATTATTCCAGACAGAATTCAGGAACCTGAATGAGTATAAGCTTGACTTTTTCAGCAGATTTGCCAGGCTCTTTGTAGATATACTTATTACTGTCATGATATGGTCAGCAATCTTTGCAGTTACTGGAAAAAGCGAGATTGCAGGGCTTGATAAATATTATTTTATTTCATACATGATACTTACAAGAATAATCACAATGGGAATGGGATCATGGAAGACTGTTGAAACAATAGAACAGCTTATTTTTTATGGCGACCTGTCCAGCTATATAATAAAGCCTCTTAATATCAACCTGTTCATATTTTCTAAGCTTATGCTGCACTATCTTTTCTATTCAGTATTTGGGATTATCATCTTATTAGCTTCATTGCCAATAATTAATATATTAGGGTTCAGTATCTTTATACCATCAGGAATATACTGGATACTGTTTTTAATATCTTTATTTCTCGCGCTTGTGATGCATATGATATTCTATTATGGAATAGGACTGCTTACATTCTGGTTTGGCAGGGTATGGAGCATAATCTCAGGAGTTGAAATGATAGAAAGATTCTTTTCTGGCTATTTCGTGCCAATTACTATAAGCCCTACGCTGGCTTTTATTTCAGGGATACTCCCATTTAAATACATGCTGACAACCTCTCTTATGATATATCTGGAGAAGATTACAATTATCAGCGCGATATCACAGATTGGGATGCAGTTGGCATGGATAATCATACTTTATGCAATAATATGCTTGATGTTAAAAAAAGGGCTTGAAAAATTCGACAGTCAGGGGGGATAGGAGTTGATAAAAATGGAAAACGCAATTGAAGTAAAAAATCTCTGCAAGACATTTAAAGTTCCAGCAAAGAATAAGAAACCGACAATAATAGACAAGATAATAAGCATATTCTACAGGAAGTGGGAGAACGTGGATATATTGAAATCACTCAGCTTTTCGGTAAAGCCTGGAGAATTTGTGGGTTATGTGGGCAAGAATGGGGCAGGGAAATCAACAACAATCAAATGCCTTGCAGGAATCCTTACTCCTACAAGCGGCTCTGTAAGAGTCATTGGGTTTAATCCTATAAAAGACAGATACAAGTACACATACAATATAGGCGCTGTATTCGGGCAAAGAAGGCTTTTGGAATATCATATACCTGTAAAAGACTCGCTGGAGATATTCAAGGAAATATATGAGCTTTCTGACAAGGAATTCAAAGAGAGGATAAAATATTTCAGCAAGATCCTTAAGATAGACAAGCTTCTTCATATACCTGTAAGAAAATTGTCTCTTGGAGAGAGAATGAGGTGCGAGATAGCAGCAGCGTTGCTTCACAAACCAAAGGTTGTGTTTCTGGATGAGCCGACAATAGGCCTTGATGCAATAGCAAAAGAAGAGATAAGAAACTTCCTTAAGCGCATAAACAGGGAAGAGAAAACAACAATAATACTTACGACGCATGACATGGATGATATCGAGGAAATGTGCGAAAGGATAATCCTGATAGATAACGGAGAAAAGCTTTATGATGGCTCACTTTACAAGCTTAAAGAGAAGTTTATCAGGTGGAAGGCTCTTGAGTTTGAGTTTATAAGAATCAAGGACAAGAAATCTTTTGAAAGACTACTTAAAAAAACAATATTAAGGGAAAGAAGAGGGAATTATATCAGGTTGAATGTGGACAGGAGAAAATATAATATCCCTGAGATTGTTTCTGAAATCATGGAGTGCTGTGAAGTTACTGACCTTACTATAAAAGAACCAAGGCTTGAAGTGATTATAAAAGAGATTTATAAGGATTCTGGAAAGTTGAATGGATAAATAATAAAAAGCGGAGGCTGGGATTTGAACCCAGGAATAAGAGGGTTGCAGCCTCTCGCCTTAGCCACTTGGCCACCTCCGCTTGTATTTATTAGGAGAATCATACATATTTATAAAGATTTTGTATCCAAAAACGAAAACCTTAATAAACCCAACAGGCTCTCAGAACGACAATGGCCCCGTAGCCTAGTCTGGATAAGGCGACAGCCTTCTAAGCTGTAAATCGTGGGTTCGAATCCCATCGGGGCCGTTCTTATTTTTATTGATTGCAGTTACGAACATTAATATTTTCTTTTGAATGCGATTATTCAATATTTCTCTGCGTTTCAAATAGATTCTAATAATTTCCTTGTCTTCAAAACCCATTGCGTTTCTACAACAATTAGTTTCACAAAGGAAAAGAAAGGATTAGGAGAAGATTTGAAATTAGATGTAGCAGCTAATCATAACTGACTTTGAGCCTATCTGGATTGAATGTGAAGCTGTTGTTTTGATCGAAGTAGGTGCAGGTGAAGTGTTATAATAAGAATGATATCTCACTGGAAGCGGGTGGGAAAAATATCACGAGAATTGAGTGGATTTCTTCTGGATTTTGTGCTTTTAGTCTATTTTTATTGAGGAGATGATGGGTTTATATCACTGGAACAGGGTTGAGGGTTCCAAGACAGGAAAAATATTCCTATTCCTTAAGATTTCGATACTTTTTTATATAAGGGGCGTGTAGGATATTGATATTATAATTATTTTGATGAAAATGAGGGGACAGATATGGCAAAAAGAATAATACTGATAATATTTATGATTGTTGCAATAGCAAGTTTTGCTTATGCTGAAGGAATAGATGAAAATACTGTTTTGATGCTGCATATGGATGATGCAGGTTTAATTGATAGTTCTGATAGTAGTCATGCTATAACAAAAAATGGTGATGCTGCTCTTAATACAGGCACTTATAAATTTAGCCCTGGCTCAGCATACTTCGATGGTGAGGGAGATTATTTGAGTTTGGCTGATAGTGATGATTGGAATTTTGGTACTGGCGATTTTACGATTGATTTTTGGCTGTATATGATTGAAATCCAGGGCAGTTCTACTGTTAATGCTCGAAATCCCATGGTTGTTAGAGGTACATGGAATTGGAATTCAGATGGCAGATGGGGGATGTATTACGGAGCTAACGATTATACTCGCGGTGGCACAGCAGGTAACTATTTGACATTCCGTACAAGTAATGTAAAACTTAATTCATCAGATGGTGCGCTAACAGCGGGTAACTGGTATTACATAGCTGTTACTAGAGAAAGTGGTACAGCAAGACTTTTTATTGATGGCACCATAGTTGATTTAACAACATTGAATGATGCTTTATCAATTAATACTGCACTTACAATTGGACAAGACTTGGGCTTTCCAAGTTCCACGCGTGATTTGAATGGCTACATAGACGAACTCCGCATCTCAAAAGGTATAGCAAGATGGACTTCTGACTTCACACCACCAAGTGAACCTTACAGCACACCACCACCTACTCCTTTTGCTACTTGTGGTGATACTGTACCTTACGAAGGACAA
>DAOVBM010000069.1 GCA_030670545.1 Candidatus Woesearchaeota archaeon | reverse complement strand
GATGATACTCTTATAATTGGCTTGGTAGTCTTGCCAATATCTTCTGATCCCCACCCCCAGCTGTTGAATCCTTTTGCTCTGCAGTATTCAATAACCTTTGGCAGCTTGTCTTTGTTATCTTCCAGATCATCAACTGAATTTAAAAGCGGCTTGAATATTAGAAGATTTTTAGGATCAGTCCCATAATCATGGTATATTCCAAAAAATACATTGCCTAGTCTTTCTAATTGCTTGCTGTTTTTTGCAAGATGAGCATAGCCTAAGATAGCATCTCCAAGAAGTTGATGTGAGTATATTTCCATATCCATTGATTTTTTAACTAATTGAGTGTATTTTAGTGCTTTTGCCTGTGTTCCCAGAAGAGATTTCATTTCCTGGTTAAATCCGAATGTTGAATATGCCAGGCTAAGATGCTGCTTTTCTTCTCCATATATGTTAGAAGATTCCTCAATGTTTACAAGAATTGATAAGAGCTTGCTTAATTTTCTGTTTGAAGTGAAAACTGGCGCAACTGTCTTGATTATCTGGAAATTTTCATTAAAACTTTCGCTTAGCCTGCCATATGAAAAAATTATCCCATCTTTCCTGTATCTTTTTTCAATCCTTTTTCCAAAGCGTATAAGCTGCTTTAATGTATACTCTGCTGAATCACTATCTTTTATCAGCTTCTTGAATTCTCCGAGCGTATTAAATATTGTGTAATAATTGAGTCCAAACCTTATGCCTTTTGATTTTTCATGTTTTGTAACTGGCAGGTCATGCTTGTCCATAATTTCCATAATCCTCCTGCTGCCCTGCGCAAATTCATCCAGCGAATGAAATGCATAATTGATATTTCCTATAAAATCACAGAAGAAACCTTCCCTTCTTATGTCCTTATCGCGGAGTTGTTTTGATAATTCAACTACTGTTACTGCAAGATCAGTGATGTTCTCTTTTTTTCTGCCTTTCCTCCTTACATTCTGATTTTTCTTAATATTTCTTATGAAATATCCTGCTTCTTCTTTATCTTCCTCCTGTATCCAGCTATTGCATATATCCAGAAATCCTATGATTTCATCTGCATCTGTAAACTTTTCACTGAGATTATTCCCTAAGTCTGAAAAATAAACCCCTCTCTTGTGGGTATTGATCTTATTTTTTAATATCGCTTTTGCCAGCTTTCTGTAATCTTCTTTTGATTTGACAATGCTTTCCAAAGATTCCAGTCCAATTGGATCTTTTCCTTCAAGCATTGAAGATCCAAAAAGAGATATCCTATTGGCAGAACCTATCAGCTGCAGTCCTGCCAGGTAATCAAGATTTTCTAAAGCATGAGGATGCTCATTTATATAAGGAATAGGAATATTGAAAGAATTTGCTTTCACAATTAATTTTACCAGTTCTTCATAAGGCTTTTCAAGAAGCACAGGATTATCTATCTCTATTAGGTTTATCAGATAATCTTTTATTTTATCTTTATCTGCCATCTAAACTTAGAAGTAGCTTATAGTTTAAAAATATTATTACTATTGGGGACTAAATCCCTCTTTAATCCAATATCACATCATCCCTGTCAAACCCAGGGTATGTTGCAACAATAAGTTCAAGCGATTTGTCTGTTGCAAGAGAATGCCATGAGCCTTTAGGAATCGATATTGTATCTCCTTCTTCTATATTGTATGTATTGCTCTCAATTGTAAGATATCCTTCTCCTTTTGTAACGAAATACACCTCTTCCATTATATTATGCTTGTGCTTCTTTCCTTTTCCTGAAAGAGATACATAAGCGAGACTCATATTCTCTGATGAATAAAGCTCTTTTATGCTTCCGCATGCGTCTTCCAGAGGCTTTATCTCTTCAATATGCCTGAATAATTTATTTGGCCTTACCTTATAATCTATATCTTCGGCTCTTACAAGCTTTGGCTTAATGTAAAATCTTACATAATCTTTCCATTTCTCTTTTGGGTTATTCCTCTTTATTTCTTCTTCTCCTTCCAATCTCCTTTTTTCCCTTTCAGCCTTGTACATCTTTGTGAAAGGTCCTGCGATACGGCTTTCTCTGGAAGGTTCGTACTCATCTCCGTTCCATGTACTCTTATATAGTTCATATATTTCTATTGCTTTTATCATATTCTCACCTTTTTTAATAATATTTTTATGTATTATATTAAAAATAGTAAATTTTAAATAGTAATATCTTAAATATAGTAATCTATGGTTGGAAAAGGAAAGATAATTTCTGGAAATTTCAAATTAGACAAAAAAGATATAGATATAATCAAGATACTTGAAGAGGATGGAAGAATTTCTATACTTAAGATTGCAAAAAAGGTAAAGCTGTCGCATGAGACTGTTAGATATAGGATGAACAAACTTATAAAAAATGGAATCATTGAAAAGTTTATAGTAAGAATAAACAAGCAGAAGCTGGGATATAATATCTATGCTGTGATTATGATATCCCTCTGGAATTATACAGATAACGAATGGTCTGGATTTCTTAAATATCTCATAGAGCACAGGAACATAGTAGCAGTCGAGAAGATAACAGGCAGATTTGACATCAAGATAGCGTTCTGGGCAAAGGACAGCGAGGAGATGGATTACATATCCCATAAGATCAAGACAAGATTCTCAGGGATAATAAAGGACTGGGAGACTTTTATCTTCACAAAGATGTATAAATGGAAGGAATTGCCTTTTTGATTTTTTATCTGTTGATATCTTAAGAATGTAATGGGGCTGCCCAGATTCGAACTGGGGAACTCCCGCGAGTCAGGCGGACGTCATAGCCACTAGACCACAGCCCCTTTTAGTTGTTAGAAATTCACGTCATTTTTAAATATATCGGTCGTCCAAAAGATTGCACATCATTTTCAATTTTCTTTGCGCAATACATAAGTAAAAAGTCTGCTATTCAAGGAGCACCAGCATCATCAGTCAAAACTTAATCGTTTTTCTTATCCTACTCGTTGCGGGGGGAGGCCCCCTATGGGGACGCAGAGCCTTCTAATAACCTATCCCAAGTACTTGGAGAGCAAAGCTCTCTAAGTCCTTAATGAGCTACGCTCATCAAGATTTGAAGATGCTTGTGCTCCATGACATCTGACTTTTTACTTACAGCAATACGAAATATTTATAAATCCTAACTTAAACCCCAATTATATCTTATTCTGGTTTCTTGTATGGAGCTAGAGTACAAAAGAGGAGAAAATGGCAATAAAAAAGCATGATTTTGTAGAGATTGAATATACTGGCAGACTAGAGGAAGATGATATTGTATTTGATACTACTGATGAGACTCTTGCAAAAGAGTCAGGCATAAATGGACCGAATACAGAATACGGGCCTATAATAATCTGCATAGGAGAGAACCAGGTGCTTGAAGGGATTGATAAGAATCTTATAGGCAAGGAGCCTGGCTCATATAAGTTTAAATTGATTCCTGAAGAGGCATTTGGGAAAAAAGATGCAAGGCTTATACAATTGATTCCCACAAGGAAGTTCATAAAAGAGAACATACAGCCAGCACTTGGCTTGCAGGTCAATGTTGACGGAGCAATGGGTGTAATAAGGACAGTGACAGGCGGAAGGACACTTGTTGATTTCAATCATCCTCTATCTGGCAAGGATGTAGTATATGATGTAAAAGTTAAAAGGCTTGTGACAGACAGAAAAGAGCAGGCAGAAGCTTATCTTAATATCACATTAAGGATAAAGGACAAGGAAATAAATATTACTGACAGCGCAGCAGATATCAGGACTAAGATAGATCTTCCTGATGATATAAAGGCAAATCTGTCAACGAAGATGAAAGAGATATTCAAATTGGATGATATTAAATTCACTGTACAAAAAGAGACACCAAAGAAAGAGAAAAAGGAAGAAAAAGAAGAGAATAATAAAGAAAAAAGTGAAGAGCAAGCGGAAAAACATCAAAAAATTGACAAATCATAAGAATATTTATATATAAGCGCTGCATTGGATATAATATTGGTGTGGTGAGGTGTGAATTGTGGATGCTATAATAAAAGATGCTGAATATGACAATACAAATAATGAAGATGCTAACATGATAAAGGAACCTACTCCTGAGAATGTAGTAGATGCTGAACTTGAGAGGTTGCTCGCTAAACACCGCGCAACCATAAAAGTTATTGGCGCAGGTGGAGGAGGCAATAATACAATTAACAGAATAACTGAAGTAGGTATAAAAGGAGCTGAGACAGTAGCTATAAATACTGATGCGCAGGATCTTCTTTATACTACATCTGATAAAAAGATACTTATAGGAAAAGAAGTGACTCATGGGCTTGGTGCTGGCTCAAACCCAAAATTAGGCGAGGAAGCAGCAAGAGAGAATGAGCATGAGATAAAGAATGCTATCACAGGCGCTGATATGGTATTCATAACATGCGGCTTAGGTGGAGGGACAGGTACTGGTTCTGCTCCTGTTGTTGCAGAAGTCGCGAAAAAACTGGGAGCCCTAACTGTGGGAATAGTTACAATCCCTTTTACAATGGAAGGCCAGAGGCGTTTCGAAAACTCTCAGGTTGGGCTGGAAAAGCTTGAATCTATTGTTGATACTCTTATTGTTATTCCTAATGACAAGCTTCTTGAGCTTGCGCCTGATCTACCACTGCATACTGCATTCAAGGTGGCTGATGAGATACTTACAAATGCTGTAAAGGGGATTGCAGAGCTTGTAACAAAAGCAGGGCTTGTAAACCTTGATTTTGCTGATATAAGGGCAGTCATGGGTAATGGAGGAGTTGCTTTGATAGGAGTCGGCGAATCTGATACTGATAACAGAGCTGTAGAATCTGTGGAAAAGGCAATAAATAATCCTCTTCTTGATGCTGATATCTCTGGCGCAGACGGCGCGCTCATAAATATTGCAGGAGGGGAAGATATGACTCTTGATGAAGCCCGGAAAGTTGTAGAGACTATATCAGAAAGGCTTGATGAGGACGCGAAAATCATATGGGGCGCGCAGATATATTCTGACCTTCAGAGTACCATAAGGACAATGCTTATAGTTACAGGAGTCAAGTCTTCGCAGATATTCGGACCTGGCGGAAGAATAATCGATAAAAAGAAAAAGGAGATGGAGAACGAGCTTGGTATAGAGTTTGTGGATTAAAGAGGTTTAAAATGATGTATAGACAGGAACAGCTTACAGTTATAGGGAAACTAAAGAGATTCAGTAAAGAATGCTGGAGAGTGTTGGCAATCACAAAAAAGCCTGATAAGCAGGAGTTCAAGACAATTGTTAAAGTTTCGGCATTGGGTATGCTTGTCATAGGTCTGATAGGGTTTCTGATAACAATGATAGTGCAATTCATACCATAAAACAATATTCATGATATAAGTGAACTAAAATGGCAGTAGAAGAAAAAAAGACAGAAGAAAACATTGAAGAGAATTTGGAGCAGCAGGCAGTAGAGGCAGAGACTTTGCAAGAGATTGGTGGAGAAGAAACACCAGAAAAGGAAACTGCTGCAGAAGAAGAACAACCAGAGGAAGAAAATAAAGATAAAGAGAAGCCAGAAAAAGAGACAGAAGAGAAAGAAGAAGAGAAAGAAGAAGAGACAGAAGAAGAGA
>DAOVBM010000050.1 GCA_030670545.1 Candidatus Woesearchaeota archaeon | reverse complement strand
TGAAGATGCTACTGCTCTTTTATATAGGACTTATTACATACGCTAAAATGAGATTATTTTTATATAGTTCCCTCTGTCAGCTCTCTTCTTATGCTTATCCAGCTTTGTTCTTAATCCTGGATATATCTCACTTGCTTTTTTTATATCATCTTTTGATAGCCTTACTTTTGGGTCAACATATCTAAGCTTGTTTACGCAATGAAAATGGTAGTCTTCCTTATTATCGATTATCTTTAGCTTTGGGTTGAGCATTTCTATCTTTGCCTTTATCTTTTCATCATCTGATTCTTTTAATATCTTGTATATCTCATCATCTTCCTTGAAAAGGTCTTGTTCTGATATAATATCTTTGTCTAGTGCTATCCTTATAGCATCAGCAAGTATCTGGTAGAGTGCTGTCTCTCTTGGATTTGACCACACTCTTTCATCCATCATAATGAAATCTTCTGCAAATGCTTTTGCAACTTCCTTGTTATCGAAAATGATTTCATCGTGCAGTACTATAAGATTACTTAGATAATCATCTGCCTTATTTTGAGGCAAGTAAGCAGCCATATCTCTTAGGGTATAATCTATCCTGTCTGCGCAAAGATTTGGCAATTCTCTTTCAAGCAGCGTGAAATTGTTTGCATCAAGAATCCTTTTTACCTTAAATCCATGTTTCCTTAGTATTGACGGTATCTCTGAATTGGTTATTATCTCTTCATAAAATTTCTCATGGAAATCATGTTTGTTGTTCTTGAATACAAAATCAATAACATGCGAAAAAACTGTATGGGGTGTATCATGCAATAAGCCCGCAATCTGCTCTTCTAGTGATGCTCCCTGCATCTTAAGAAGCAACATAACTCCTACTGAATGCTCGAATCTTGTAATATCCCTCCCACTTATTGCATATTTTGAGGCTCCTGTCTGATTTATGCCTTTTAGCCTTTGTAGAGGTTTAGAATTAATCAGTTCAATAATAACAGGTTCCTCAATAAGATGCCTGCCATATACCCTATCTATAATCTCCATAGAATTATAAAAATCTGCTTTACTTTATATTGCTTTTGTTGTATGTTTATTATCGAAAATTTCGCAAGAAATTTTATTGGGGTTTAATACCCCTCACTTCAGTGCGAAATTTTGGATTCCCAAAATTTGATAATCTATCATGCAAATCCGTAATACCCTTCCATTTATGGTGGGGATAGGATTTGTTATCAATAAATTGTCAAATTTTTGTTATATGTTTTCATCTTATGTGATAAATCACCTAAATACTTAAATATAAGTATATTTATTAGTATAATAGTTAATATAAAAATATATCATTAAATGAGTATAAAAATAAGTATTTCATATATGAAAACAATTTAAAATGGTAGCCGAGTTCAGGAGAAAGTTGTATAAAAGAGGTTCCAGCTATGAAACTACTATTCCTATGCCCCTTCTATTTGCTATTGACAAGATGAAAAAGCACAATGTGGTATTCAGGTATGACCCTGCTGCAAACAGGTGGTATATCCAGCTTGAGGAGCTCAATGAAAAAATAAGGAAGAAATGCAATACTGCAAAAGGAGAGGAGGCAGATAACTCACAATATAGGTGATCATGGTTTTTTTGGCAGAAAACAAACCAGTGTGGGGGGAGTTTAGGCTTTTGCCTAAACCCCTGCTGGTTTTTATCTGGCAAAGATATGTGAAATATATTAACCAAAGGATTATATTAACTAAAAAATTACAAGAGGTGATTGGATATGAAAAGCAAGTTCAGGGACATTGTAGACACACTTGATATTTCAGAGCTTACGAAGATAAAGGATGATCTTAACAAAGGGGGCATTCACTTGAAAAGGCTCATAGAACAGCAGATAAAAAAGAGCGAGAATATGCATGAGAAGTACTGCTCTACATGTTCAAATCTGATCCATCCTGAAGACACAAATAATTTCACGCTCATCTTTGGTCCTGAAAGCTTTAAGAAAAAGGCAACATTCTGCGCAATAGACTGTCTGCAGTATTTTCTTAAGAATATTCAGGATATCCGTAAGCATAAGGTTGATGCGGATATGAAATGATGTAAAATGAATTTAAACATGACAAAAAAAGGTCAGCAGAGAACCGGATTTTTTAGCACTATCATAAAGATAATTATAGGTCTTGCAATGCTCTATGCAGCATACTTGCTGTTCAGATATGCGTTTGCAAAAGGAGACTGGGAATTCATACTCGCGCCTTTAAGAAATCTTATAGGCTTGGAATAAGCATTCAGGATAGGTATTATTGAAGATGTTTTATAATGAATCAGCTGAAAAGATTATTGAAAGCCTGAAAACAAAAAAACAAGGCTTAAGCACGAAAGAGGCAGCATTAAGGCTGAGGAGATACGGCCCTAATGAGATAAAAGCAGAGAAAAAGATACACCCTTTCACTATTTTCTTAAAGCAGTTCAAAAGCTTTATAGTATATATTCTTATCACTGCTATTGTTGTCTCAGCTCTTATCGGCGAGTATCTGGATGCAGGAGTGATATTTGCAATCCTTATACTTAATGCTGTTTTTGGCTTTATACAGGAATACAAGGCAGAGAAATCAATAGAAGCGCTCAAAAAGCTTGCTTCCTTCAAAGCAAAAGTAATAAGAGATGGTAAGACAGAAGAAATCGATGCTGTCAATATAGTTCCAGGAGATATAATACTTATTGAGGTAGGAGACAAGATTCCAGCAGATGCAAGGCTGCTTGAGATATCAAATCTCCAGACACTGGAATCTGCATTGACTGGTGAATCACTTCCTGTAAAAAAGGAGGTGGAAGCGTTACCTGAAGGCACTTCTGTAGCTGACAGGAAGAATATGATATTTTCCGGGACAATAGTCACTAATGGTCATGCAAATGCTGTAGCTGTAAGGACTGGCATGGGGACACAGATTGGAAAGATAGCAAAGCTTATACAGGAGACTGAAACAGAGTTTACACCGCTCCAGAAAAAGCTCAGGTCCCTTGGAGAATGGCTTGGAGGCCTTACAATACTTGTATGTATTCTTGTTGTAGCAGGAGGGCTTATTAAGGGAGGTGAGATATTCCCCTGGCTGCTTATAGGAGTAAGCCTTGCAGTTGCCGCAATCCCTGAAGGCCTGCCAGCAGTTGTCACAATAAGCCTTGCCCTTGGAGTTCAGAGAATGGTAAAAAAGAACTCGCTTATAAGGAAGCTTCCTTCTGTAGAGACCCTGGGATCTACTACAGTGATATGCACTGACAAAACAGGCACCCTTACATGCAATGAGATGACTGTCAGGAAAATATTTGCGAACAATAGTGTATATGAAGTGACTGGGGCAGGATATTCTACAAGGGGCGGTTTTGTAAAGGACAATAAGCTTGTATCTTCCAAACAGCTTTCTATGCTCCTAAAGATAGGGGCATTATGCAATAATTCTGAGATAGTTGATGGCAAGGTGATAGGAGACCCAACTGAGGGTTCGCTGCTTGTGAGCGCAGCAAAAGCAGGCATAAAGCATGATTACATAATCAGGCAGTGTCCAAGGATAGGAGAGATTGGATTTACAAGCGAGCGGAAGATGATGTCGACAGCCCACAAGATAGAAGGGAAAAAATATGTCTTTTCCAAAGGAGCTCCAGAAGTGATACTTAATCACTGCGACAGGATAATGGTCAATGGAAAGATACATCGGCTTACAAGGGAGGACAGGAAAAGGATAAATGGCATGAATGAGAGGTTTGCAAAAGAAGCGCTCAGGGTTCTTGCTATGGCATACAAGGAAAGCGACAAGCTTGGCGAAAGAAGCCTTATCTTTGTAGGTCTGCAGGGTATGATTGACCCGCCAAGAGAAGAAGTAAAAGAAGCTGTTCAGAAGTGCAAAAAAGCTGGTGTAAAAGTGATTATGATTACAGGTGATTACGAAATTACAGCAAAGGCAATAGCAAAAGAGATTGGGATTGAGGGCAGTTTGCTTTCAGGAAAAGACATTGATAAGATCCACGACCTTAAGAAATACGTAGAGAAAGTTGCGATTTACGCAAGAGTAAATCCTGAACACAAGATTAAGATTATTGATGCCCTGAAAAAAAATGGCCATATAGTAGCTATGACTGGAGATGGCGTGAATGATGCGCCGGCATTAAAGAAAGCTGACATAGGGATAGCGATGGGAATCGTAGGCACTGACGTTGCAAAGGAAGCCTCTGACATGATCCTTACTGATGATAATTTCGCTTCCATCGTGAGTGCTGTAGAAGAGGGCAGGGCGATATATGATAATATAAAGAAATTTGTGAATTACCTCTTATCAAGCAATCTGGGTGAAGTGATGATACTCTTTATTGCAATGATTATAGGATTTAAATATGCAGGTGTGCTTGTGCTGCCTTTGGCTGCAATACAGATATTATGGATAAACATTGTCACAGACGGTCTTCCTGCTCTTGCTCTTGGGCTTGATCCTGCTGACCCTAAAATAATGGAAAAAGATCCACGAAACCCTAAAGAACATATAATATCAGCTAATATGACATTGAATATAATTGTAATTGGAATATTAATGACACTAGGTGTCCTGTATCTTTTCAGCATAAATCTTGCTAAGGGTGTAGTCCTTGCCCAGACAATAGCATTTACAGCCCTTGTGATGTTTGAGATTGTAAGAGTATACATGGTGAGGATGAAATATCATATAGGTATATTCTCAAATAAATACCTTATTATGGCTATCTGCAGTTCAATAGCGCTTCAGCTTGCTGTAATCTATACGCCCCTGAGCCTGATATTTAATACTGCTCCCCTTGCAGCTATCCACTGGATGCAGATAATCATTGTTGGATCAATAGTGTTTATTGCCGGCGTATCTGCTGCAAAGATAATAAAATATTTGACTCATGAGGTAGATTAGATGGTTGCATGGGAGATCACAAATTTTGTATTAGGCTTGTTTGCAATCTGGCTTGGCGCAAACTTTGTAGTAAACAGCGCAGTTAAAATATCCAAATCCCTTAATATATCTGGAGTATTCATCGGCCTCACTGTGCTGTCAGTAGGCACAAGCCTTCCTGAGATATTCACGCATATATTCTCAAGCATTGACATACTTAAAGGAATAGATGCAAGCGGGGTAGCTGTAGGCACGAACATCGGCTCTAACATTATACAGATAACATTCATCATGGGGCTGCTGGGGCTCATTACAGTGATTAAGGCAGACAGGAAGATTCTCAAAACAGATTACCTTGTAATGCTCGGTTCTATAGCATTGCTGTTTATGTTTTCGCTTGACAATAGGATTGGAAAGGGAGAAGGAGCTGTTCTTGTGCTTTTGTATGTCCTGTATATATGGATGCTTACAAGAAAAGAAAAGATGGTTGAAGTAACTGAATACCAGGCAAATTACTGGAAAGAAGGCGCGATAATGCTCTTTGGTTTTATTGCGCTTGGAGTTGCTGCAAATTCTGTTGTTAACAATGCAATTAAAATAGCTGATCTCTGGGGTATAAGCGCATCTTTCATAGGAATTCTGATAATAGGAGTTAGCACAGCGCTTCCAGAAATGACAACTGCATTGATAGCTATATTAAAAGGAGCGCATGGAATCTCGCTTGGGACTCTTGTGGGATCAAATATAACAAATCCCCTCTTTGCTCTGGGAATCGGCGCAGCCATCTCAGGATATACGATTGAGAACGCGATGTTACTTTATGATCTGCCATGCTGGTTCTTTGCTTCATTGCTGCCTTTGTTATTCTTTTGGAAAAAGCTTTATATGAAAAAATGGCAGGCATTGCTGATGGTCATTATATATGTGGCTTATGGCTGGTTCAGGATACAACTGTTTATTTAACCTGCGCATAGAGCCTGCAAAATATACATCATCAATACCTAGGCAGTTAAAAATCATACAGCTTAGAGAGTTTAGTTTTTAAAAGCAAAGGTTTTTCTATCATTATGTTTTTCTATAATTATTATTAAATCAGGGTACTAAAATGGAAGATATCACAAAATTAAATAAGATAATTGATTTATTCTTAAATTATGCAGGTATGCAGATACCTATTGGGAAAGATGATATCATATATACTGGTGGCAACTATTTGCAATTAGAATCAAATGGGGAGGCATATGATGTTTTTTTAAATGGATATTCTCATATAAAAAAAATTAAAGATACTAAAAAGCGCAAGCAGCTTGAAAAGGCTGGACAGGATTATACTGTGCTTAACTGGTGTGAAGTAGAACCAAATTCAGCTATTACTATTCCAGGGATAAAGATAACAGGCAATAAGAAACTTGAGGATTATATTCTAAAAGAAGATGGTCAGAATCCTTATTTTACAGGTGTAAAATACCTTTCTTTCTTGACACTGCTTACAGATTGGCAGATGGAGCCTTGTTCTGTATTTAAATCTGGCTCAAGCCTGAAAAAGGATTATCTTAAATATAATGACAAGCAGTATGTTGGTGTCGAAGCCCTTGTACTTGATAAAGATGATTCTAAGTATGGAGAACTTAAGCCAGCTTTCTCAAAAGCTTTTGAGATGAAATTAAGGGAAAATGAGGATTTTTGTCTTGATTTATTGACTCCTGAAGGATTCGTAAGGATTGCTCTTGATTATGCATTGCTTGATTATGCATTGAAAAAAGAGATTGATATTGGACTTGATAAGAACATCGCCCCTAATGTTGGATACAATATTTATAACCGGATGCTGCATGATGAGAATATCAATCAGGAAAAGCTTGCAGAGTTTATAGGTGCGATAGACGACAAATTTAAGTCGAATCCTGCATTTATAATAGCAAATATGATGTATGGTATGCTTAAGAGCATACAGAATTGCCCTGGTATCAAACAAGGATTGAATTATTTCGCCAATAAAAGGAAAGAGAAGACCAATAATTATTGATTAAGCGTATAGAAATATGTTCTTAGGATTTGAAAACTGTGTAAGAAAACAGCATGGAGAGATCTCCCTGAAAAAATGGCAGGCATTGCTGATGGTCATTATATATGTGGCTTATGGCTGGTTCAGGATACAGCTGTTTATTTAAACAAAAATGTTCTACTGGAACTTTTTGTTATGCAAAAGATTTATATACAATAATCCTCTGGTAAAGGTGTATGTGGAATAAAAGAGGTGTAAATCAGATAGACTGGGCTATAAGCATAGCGGTATTCATATTATACCTGAGCTGGTTCTTCATCCTTATAAGGCCTTATTATCTGCCTGTTGAAGATATGCCTCTGATGAATTCATTGGAAGAGCAGTTAATGGATGACCTTTTATGGAAAGTAAACAAGACGCCTTTGATTGTATTTTCAGATATTGATGCTTCATATGAGCCTGTTGCAGTAAATTTCTCTCCTGGTTTTGAGACTGGCAAGTTCGCTTTTTCAGACAACATGTATTTCACTATATTTGAAGACGAGATATATTTCCTTGCTGATCTGAAGAAAGGAACAAACCTTTTCTGGATTGTAAGTTCTGATAATACTTATGAAGAGCCAAATGTCCATACAGACCTTTATGCAACAAACTACAGCGCTTCAGTAACAGGCATGCGCGCAACTTATTATAATAGCATGTTAAGAAAGGTGTATTACAAAGATAAATTGGCAATAGATGATTTTAAAATAATGCGGCATAATAACCCTGTTGAAGTAAATGTTTCATATTTCAATTCATCAAAAATAATGTCAGTTCATTCTGCTGATACTGATGCAGGATTCAATCACAGCTCATTGATTTTTGGGTATAATTCAAGACTGTACAGCCAGATTATCCTTGACCCTTTTATTGACAAGCGCAGGATAAATCTTAACATGAAAATAAAGGGATATCCTAAATATTATGCAGACAATCTGAATTTTGGCGAGATAAAATATCCTAAGCAGTACGCAAAATTTGACAAGCAATGGATATTTTTCTATAATGATGATGATGTGATGTATTTTATACTGCAGGATGAATCAGAGATAAAGTTGTGTTATAGTGGGGAGGATGAAATAGAACTGAACATAAGCATACAGGTTGAAAAGGAAACTGAATACAGACTCTATTTTGAGCCATTTGCAAATAAGACTATAGGATTTAACTTTACAGATATTATGTCAAGAATTCATCGTGGAGATTATGAAGCATATTTCGGAATGCCTGAAGAGTTTGAAGGAATATCTGAAGAAAAGATGGAACTTATTGCAAATATGAGCTATCAGGAACTTAAATCAATATGGGAATTCCCTGTTGGAAGAGATTTCAGGATAACATTGTTTAGTGAGACATGAAAATGATAAAGAAAGTAATTATTGGATTCGCGCTGTTTTTGTTATTTGGGGTTATATTCATAACAGCTGGTGACGGAGAAAACCCGCCTGTGCTTAAGAAAAATCTCTCTGATATAATCATAAACGAGTCACAAACAATAGAACATGCTTTTGACCTTGATGACTACTTTGATGATATTGACGGCGATGAGCTGGGATACAACTATTCTGGAAACATCCATACGACAATTACAATAGATCAATTCAACAGAGTAACAGTTACTGCGCAGGCAGGATGGCATGGCGAAGATCATGTGATATTCAATGCAACTGACGGTGCATATGATACTATGAGCAATAATATAACAATAATTATAAATCCAAAGAAAGAATACTCACTTGACCTAGGGTCTTTTGATTATTATCCATGGACAGATATATATACAAAAGAAAAGGGTTGCTATGTGCTTAATAAATTCGGAAACATGGAAAAATGCAGCATAAACATAAGAGTATGGTGATTATGGACAGGAAAGCTATGCTGAAGACAGCTGAGGCATTGATCGCAATAGTCATAAGCCTTGTATTTGTGGTTATGGTATTTTCAAGGGCGCCTGTTGGTGGAGAGATAGGTAAGATTAATATACTGCATTCCTTCCAGAAAGACCATGGCTTCAGAAACTGCGCAGTAGCAGGTGATACTGACTGTATTAGTGATTATGTGAATGAATCAATGCCTTTAAGATATGATTTCTATGTTGACATCTCATCTCAGCCTTCTTCAAGGCCCAATGGCCTGCCTGAAACAGGAATCTCTCTGGAATCATTAATAGTTGCAGGAAACATAACAGACTATAATCCTCATGTGATACGCTTGTATTATTGGCATAAGATGCAATAAGGAGGAAACAGACTCATCTGGATTATAAAACTAAACTGTATTCTAAAACTAAAGATTTATATTCTATTTATGTTTATTCCTCTAAGAATATGGAAAGCACAGAAGGATACGAGTTTTTCGAGCATACAGCAGATGCGAAGTTCCGGGCTTATGGAGATACTCTTGAGGAGAAGTTTGCGAATGCAGCTCTGGCAATGTTCTCGCTGATAATTGATATAAAGGAGATAAAGCCTGAAATCGAGAAGCAGGTTGAGGTCTCAGGGACTGATAAAAAACAGCTGCTGTATAACTGGCTTGAAGAGATATTATTCCTGCTTGACGCAGACAACTTTTTCCTCAACAGCATAAAG